>NZ_CASGGV010000333.1:0-30344 GCF_949319125.1 Frankia sp. Hr75.2
TGCGAACATCGTCCGTCTCGCCCTGGAGGCGCCGATCAAGCAGATCGCGTTCAACAGCGGTCTCGAGGGCGGCGTCGTGGTCGAGAAGGTGCGCAACCTCCCGACCGGGCACGGCCTGAACGCGGCGACCGGCGAGTACGTCGACATGGTCGCCACCGGGATCATCGACCCGGCGAAGGTCACCCGCTCGGCGCTGCAGAACGCCGCGTCGATCGCCGGCCTCTTCCTCACCACCGAGGCCGTCATCGCGGACAAGCCGGAGAAGGACAAGGCCCCGGCCATGCCGGGCGGCGGCGGCGAGATGGACTTCTGAGTCCTCTCCCCCACGCTCTCTGGCGAGCACAGAAGGGCGGTTCCGGCCATGGCCGGGGCCGCCCTTCGGCGTTTCCGGGCAGCCCGGGGCCTCTTCCGCCGGCAGCCCGGAAGCTCGAGCGGGGACGGTGGTCCGGGGGCGTGGTAGTCGGTCACCCAGCCGCCGGGTGGGAGGTGCCACGGCGGCGGGTGACCGCCCGCGGGATGCGCCGATTGGGGACGGAGCCGGCGCGGTCAGTTCCCGCGGTGCGAGGCGTCCCCCACGGAATCTCCCTCCAGCCGCTCCCAGGCGGCCGGAGAAGGGATACCGCAAAGAGTCGCCCCGGTCGGTCCCGGGCCGGATGAGCCAGCCCTGATCGACTGGACGTGAAGTTACCAGGGAGTAATTAGATCAACAAGAGGTCGGCGCTTCACCAGGACATAGATCACGGGTATGAAATCGACCTTTCTGGACTTAGGCCCCGTTATCGGACCGTTTCTCCCACACCGAAGGAGCCAGTGCGGCAAGCACCATCGGGTGCTCGGCGGTCCGAAGCGCCCGGCCCGGACGACCCGGACAATCCGTGGGCGTCCCAACCTCGCCGCGCGGCCGCAAGTCCGTCCACGGAGGATCATCGGGGGAGCACTGGCAGACGACAACCGGACGGCTGCGCCCCGGCGCGCCGACGTGCGTCATCGGCGGGTCGACACCCACACCTTCGACAGCGGACGGAGCAACAGGCACGATGAGCACTGTGGTTCAGGCTCCCACCCCACTGCGATCCCACCGCCCGACCCTTACGCTGCCGGCCCCACCGGTGTCCGTCGCGGATCTCGACGCGACGGCCCTGGAGGACGCGCGCGTCGAGGTGCTCGACGGGCTGTGTGTCACCCGCCCCTGGCCGACTCCGCTGCGGGCCCGGGTCACCGATCGGCTGCGGGCGCTGCTCGCCCAGGCGGCGACCTCGGGCGCACAGGTGTTCACCGGCGTCCAGGTCGAGCTGTCGCCCCGGTGCCTGCTCGTGCCGGACGTGGCCGTGGTCGCGGTCGGCGACCCCGACCGGCGGCGGATCACCGAGACGCCGTTCGGCGTGGTCGAGGTCGCCGACGCCAGCACCCGCCGCTACGACCGCACGCTGAAGCTCGACGTGTACCGGGAGCACGGGGTCCCCGTGTGCTGGCTCGTCGACCCGGATTCGGCGACGATCGAGGCGTTCGAGCTGGTCGGCCGCGACTACGTGCCGGCCGGCATCGTGTGCGGCGACGAGGAGCTCAGCGTCCTGCGGCCGTTCCCGGTGACGGTGACCCCGGCCGAGCTCATCGACCCGCCCGACGACTGACCATCCCGGCCGTCAGGCCACGTCGGTCGGCCGACGTGGGTCAGGCCACGTCGTCGGCGTCGACGATGGTGTAGGCGTAGCCCTGCTCGGCCAGGAAGCGCTGACGGTGCGCGGCGTACTCCTGGTCGAGGGTGTCCCGGGAGACCACGGTGTAGAAGTGCGCGGAGCGGCCGTCCGCCTTGGGCCGCAGCACCCGGCCGAGGCGCTGGGCCTCCTCCTGGCGGGAACCGAAGGTGCCGCTGACCTGGATGGCCACCCCGGCCTCCGGCAGGTCGATGGAGACGTTGGCGACCTTCGACACGACCAGCGTCGTGATCTCGCCGGTCCGGAAGGCCTCGAAGAGCCGCTCGCGTTCCTTGTTGCGAGTGGAGCCCTGGATCACCGGCGCGTCGAGCAGGCGCCCCAGCTCGTCGAGCTGGTCCAGGTAGGCGCCGATGACCAGCACCCGGTCGTCGGCGTGGCGCTCGACGAGCCGGCGCACGACCAGGCTCTTGCTGTGCGCGGTGGAGCAGACCTTGTACCGCTCCTCCGGCTCGGCGACGGCGTAGGTCATCCGCTCGTCGTCGGTGAGGGTGACCCGGACCTCCGTGCACTCCGCCGGCGCGATCCAGCCCTGGGCCTCGATATCGCGCCACGGAGCGTCGTAGCGCTTCGGCCCGATGAGGGAGAACACGTCCCCCTCGCGGCCGTCCTCGCGGATGAGCGTGGCGGTCAGCCCCAGGCGACGGCGGGACTGGATGTCCGCCGTCATCCGGAAGACCGGGGCGGGCAGCAGGTGGACCTCGTCATAGACGATCAGGCCCCAGTCACGCGCGCCGAACAGCTCCAGGTGCAGGTACTCGCCCTTCCGGCGGGCCGTCATCACCTGGTACGTGGCGATGGTGACGGGACGGATCTCCTTACGCTCGCCGGAGTACTCACCGATCTCGTCCTCGGTCAGCGTGGTCCGCCGCAGCAGCTCGGTGCGCCACTGCCGACCGGCGACGGTGTTGGTGACCAGGATCAGCGTGGTCGCGCCGGCGCGGGCCATCGCCGCGGCGCCGACGACCGTCTTGCCCGCGCCGCTGGGAAGGACCACGACACCGGAGCCGCCCTCCCAGAAGCCGGCCACCGCGCCCTTCTGGTAGTCCCGCAGGGACCACCCCTCCTCGCGCAGCACGATCTCGTGCTTCTCGCCGTCGACGTAGCCGGCGAGATCCTCGGCGGGCCAGCCGACCTTGAGCAGCGCCTGCTTGAGCCGGCCGCGCTCGGACGGGTGCACGATCACGGTGTCGTCGTCGACCCGGGCGCCGAGCATCGGGGCGACCCGCTTGGACCTGGTCACCTCGGTGAGGACGGCCCTGTCCAGCGCGCGCATCACCAGGCCGTGCACGGGGTCGTTCTCCAGCCGGAGGCGCCCGTAACGGTCCATCGTGTCGGCGACGTCGACCAGCAGCGCGTTCGGGACGGCGTACCTCGAGTAGCGGACGAGGGCGTCGACGACCTGCTCGGCGTCGTGCCCGGCCGCGCGGGCGTTCCACAGCGCGAGCGGCGTCACCCGGTAGGTGTGCACGTGCTCGGGCGAGCGCTCCAGCTCCGCGAACGGCGCGATCGACGCCCGTGCCTCCGGGGCGAGCGGGTGATCGACCTCCAGCAGGAGGGTCTTGTCCGACTGGACGATCAGGGGACCATCCGGCAAGCCGCCACCGCCTTCCGCGTGTTCCGCGCCACCGCGCCCGTCGGTACGACCGGCACCCGTCGATACAACCGGCGGCGGCAGGTACCCTCCGCCAGCCCGCCGCGCAGTCACCACGGGCCCGCCACCAGCGTACGGGTACGACCCGACCGGTCAGCGCGGGCCGGGCAGGTCGTCGGCCGCCGGCGGAACCACCCAGTCGCCGACGTCGGGCACCGGCGGGCCGCCGAACGGGTCGTCGATGTCGGCCACCCCGGTCACCCGGTGCAGGGCGAAGCGGCGGGGAGCCTCGCTGCGCTCGTCCCACGCGGTGAGCCAACCGCCCTCCAGCAGCGTCGGGCGCACGACCCGGTCGCTGGGAGTCCCCTGCTGGTTGACATAGCCGAGCAGGACGCGCCGGCGGTCCCGGACCGCGCCCTGCAGCATCACCAGGATCACCGGGGCGGAGCGTGCGAGCCCGAGCTGCGCCCCCGCGGCGTCCTGAGCCGCCCGCGCGGCGCGGGTGCTGTCGTCGCCCCGGCGCACCAGACGGACGACGTCGCGCAGCTGGTTCGACCTGGTCGGGACGGACTCCGCGGCGGGCGGGCGGGCGCGGGCGGGGGTGCGGTACGCCTCCGGGCGGGCCAGCACAATGCGCCCGTCCGGGGCCTCCGCCACCGGGGCGAAACCGGCCGCGCGCAGTCCTTCCAGCAGGTCGGACACCGGCAGGGAGGAGATGACGATCGTCGGGGCCACCCGGCGCATCGCGAGGGCCTGGGTGCGCCGGGACGCGACGACCTCGGTGAGCAGCGCGGTGTCGTCGCAGCGCAGGTAGGAGGCGGCCGGCCCGGACCGCAGCCGTCCGTGCCGGCGGGCCGTGTCGTCGATCAGGTAGGTCAGCGACTGCGGGACGCCGCCACGGGCGAGGTGGCCCAGCAGGTCGTGGAGGTCGTCGGCGGAGCTGCCGGCGTCCATCGCGCGCCGCAGCGAGCTCTCGGTGAAGCGGTACACGGTGGCCGCGCCCGCGGACTCGATGTCGGCCATCCGGGACAGTTCGGCGGCGACCCGCGGCACGAGCGGGCCGGGGGCGACGGCCGTCAGGTCGGTCTGGATGAGCAGTTCCTCGACGGGTTCGGGCAGCAGCGGGGCCATCGCGTCGGCGAGCAGGCGACACAGCCCCTCGTCGGCCGCCGGGGACCTGCCGGAGCCACGCCCCGGGTCGTCGGCCTCGGCGGCGGCGAGCCGGCGCGCGACGAGCCGCCCGAGGGTGCTGGGCGCGCCACGCCCGGTGAACCCGACCACCTCGGCCTCGGTGAGCGTCCCGCCGATCATCCCGTCGAGCAGCGGGCCCGTCCGGCGCGGGGAACGCCAGGCCAGGCGGGCGCGCACCGACTCGGGGGTGGGCGCGACGCCCTCCGCCGCGGCGGCGACGGCGCGCAGCACATCGGCGCGCAGGTCCGGGGCGCCGGGACGGCGGGCGTCGAGGGACATCGCGGCGATCTGCCGGCCGCGCTCGTCGCGCCCGCCGACCAGCCAGGCCGCCGACGGCGAGCGCAGCCACCCTTCGGCGAGGACGGCCCACCGCATGGCCACCGTCTCGGTGCACCACCGGTCGTAGACGTTGGTCGGCACGAACTGGACGTCGGTGCCGGGTGTCAGGTCGACCAGCCCGGCCGCGGCCGCCGCCTCGATGACGACGGCCGCCTCGGTCTCGGGGACGTCCATCAGCCGGGCGCTGTTCTTGAGGTCGCGCACGCTGAGCCCGCCGGTGCGCAGCGGGGTGACCGGGGTGCTCCCCCAGGCGGTGAGCAGCGTGGTGACCGCGCGGACCAGCGCGTCGGCGGCCAGCGCGGCGGCCGGGTCGACGGCGCCCGCCCCCACCTCGCGGCCGGTGACCTCAGGCGGCTCGGGATGCAGCGGCCCGGCCTGGTCGGCGCCGCGCAGCACCAGGCCGACCTCCCTGGGCAGCTCGACGGTGCCCGGCTCGATGCCGATGAGCAGCCCGCGGGCCAGCAGCTCCTCGACGGGGCTGCGGGCGGAGGACACACTCAGCAGACGTTCGGCGTCGCTGGTGGCACCCAGCGCCGGGCCGGCAGCGAGCCGTTCGGCCAGCCGCCGCGCCCGCGCCGAGCACCCGTCGAGCAGGGCGGCGACGCGGTGGGGGTCCGCGAAGGCGGCCGACACCATCTCGATCATGCTCTCGCGCCGGACGGGATGGCTGCCGGCACCAAGGTGGAATTCGGAGTCGAGATCGAGATCGGAGTCGTCCGAGTCGCCGAGGCCACCCGAGCTGGCGGACAACCCGTCGGACACCGCGTCGGGCAGCCCCACGGCCGCCGCCAGCCGGGCGAGCTGCGCCTGCCGGTAGCCGGCCAGGCACGCCCGCACCGGCCGCCCCAACCCGAGCGGACGCTCACCCAGCAGGTCGAAGGCGACGCCGACCAGGCGCAACGCCTCGTCCGGGCCCCAGACGACGAGTCGCTCCCGCAGGCTCTCGAGGGCGGCACGCAGGTCGAGCCCGCCGCAGAAGGCGGTCAGCTCGGCCACGGAGACCGGGCTCGGCAGCAGCGTCAGCGCCTGGACGACCTCGAGGGTGAAGGTGTCCAGCCGCTCCAGCGCCCGGCTCACGCTGCCGCGGATCTCCAGCCGCGCCGCGAGGATGTCGAAGTCCGGCGGGGGCGGGGTGGCGAGATCGGGCCGGAGTCTGAACAGCCGGACCAGGGTGTCGTCCGGCAGGGCGCGCAGCCAGTGGGCGAGCGTTCCGGGCGGGCCCGGGACCCGGCCTGTCGACGGGGACATCCTGATGACGGTAGCCGCCTCGCCGGACGGGGTGTAAGCGCGGACCTGCCCGGAGGCCGCCTGCCCGGAGCCTGGCGTGCCGACGGTTTCCCACAGCTCAGCGGCACTGTCGGTTGGATCGAGGGGGTCCGTTCGCGGATCGGTCACCGGAGGCGGTCGACCTGGTCCACGACGACCGAGAGGTGGTTGTCGCGGGCCCAGTCCGCCATGCGGGACAGGCTGCCCTGATCTCCGGGCAGCGCCAGCACACGGCCCACCGAGACACCGATGACGATCATCGCGCCGACCAGGACAATCTTGACCAGCGTCAGCACGGGGTTCCGGCGGCGCCGGGGGGCGGGCACGTCCGCCTCGTCGGGGTCGTGGTCGAACCGACGGGGCAGCTCGTGCAGCTCACCCGGCCGGCGGTAGCCCTCGTCCGGCACCCCGCGGTACCCCGCGCCCGGTACGGAGTACCCGTCGGGGAGATGGTCGGCGACCCGCTCCTGGTAGCCCGTGGTGCTGACGGGCTCCAGCCCGGCCGCCCTCCGCGGCGCCGGCCCGGCCGCTCTCACGGGCGCCGGCCCGGCCGCTCTCACGGGCGCCGGCCCGGCCGCTCTCACGGGCGCCGGCCCGGCCGCTCTCACGGGCGCTGGTCCAGCCGCTCTCACGGGCGCTGGTCCAGCCGCTCTCGCGTGCTCCAGCCCGGACGGCCTCGCGGGGCCCGGCGGCCGGCCCACCGACGGCCGCGTCGTGAGCTCGTCATCGTCCACCCCGGACGAGAAGGGCGGCGGCGTCCGGTCACGCCGGGGCCCGGGGGGCTGCGGCCTGACGGAGCGCGGGCCGGCGGGGGCCGACCTTACCGGGCCGTCCGTAGCCGGCGCGGTCACCATGTCCGCGGGGTCGAATCCGGACGGATCGCCGCCGGTACGACCGGCTCCCGGAGAGCCGTAAACCGGCGGACCATAACCGACCGGACCGTGGCTTGGCGGGCCATCAGCCGGTGGGCCGTAACCCGGCGGGAAGCCGTCCGGCGAGAAGCGGGAAGAGCTCGGGGCGGCCGGTTGCGGCGGAACGGGCGGGGGTGCCGCGCCCGGGTCTGTTCGCAGGCCGCCGGTGCGCAGGTTCCCGAAGGTCACCAGGCGGGCGCCGGCCTGCCGCGGACGGCCCACCCCGACCGACTGCGTGGGATTACTGACAGCCCCCCCGGAACGGCCCGCCCCAGGCCGCGGATCGTCCTCGAAGGGGACGTGGTCCGTGCCGCCACCTGCACCAGCCCGGCCCGCACCGGGCTCGGCGGGAGAACCCCGGCCTTGAGCGACCACGCCCGCACCTTCCCGTCAGACGCCCCCCGACCTGGTCGATCCGTTCAACCTCGGCCGTGCCACGCCCACCACGCGAACCCGACAACGTAGCCACGACGACGAGACCGACGATGACGGCGACATCCACAACCATGACACTCAGGACAGGTTCTGCCGCACCCTGGGCAAGTCGAGCTACGCACGCCGTTGGTCGAGGTAGATCCGAGCAACCTCATCCCAGAGTAGCCCGGCCAATCACGCAATGGACAAGCGCCCAGGCAACAGCGAGTTACGGCCGGCGAAACCGGCGACGGAACCCGGCAGGGTCACCGCCGAAGTGAGCCGAAGTGAGTTGTCCGCTCAGTGGTCGCGGATTCGGCAGACGCGCTCGAGGACGAGCCCACCAGCCAGCAGGACCACCGTCGCGCCCAGGCCCAGGCCGGCGGCCAGCGCGTCCCCGCCCGCCGTGCCGAACTCGTCGGTCCGCGGGGCGGTGTAGGCGAGCAGGGCCGTCCACCCGCCGGCCAGCACCGCGGCGACGACCGACGTCGCCTTGGCGAGCGCCGCGAGGCGGGCGACGGTCAGCGGCAGGATCGGGCGGGTGCCCGGCCGGCCGGCGAGGCGGCGGCGGGTCAGCGACGCGGTCTGCAGCTCGATCAGCCCGACCAGCAGTACCGAGACGGACGCCGTCGCCGGCAGCTGCGGGAGCGACTGGTAGCTCCACCACAACAGCGCGTAGACGAGCGCCCCCACCGCCACCGCGATCGCGAGGAGATCACGGATGTGGGTCGGTCTCACCGACCGAGCCCGTGCGCGGTGCGCCGGAGCGCGGCCGCTCCCGGCACCGCTGAGAGGCGCGCGACCAGCTCCGCCACCCGGCCGTGCCCGGGCAGCATCGCGTCCGGTTCGACGTCCAGCCAGGGGACGCAGACGAACAGGCGTTCGTGCGCCCGCGGGTGCGGCAGCAGGATCTCCGGATCGTCGCTGAGGGTGTCGCCGCAGGCGATGATGTCGACGTCCAGCGTGCGGGGGCCCCAGCGGATGGTGCGCTCGCGCGCGGCGGTCCGCTCGGCGGCGCGGGCCGCGGCGAGCAGGTCGTGCGGCGGCGCGGCGCCGACCAGGACGATCGCGTTGAGGTAGTCGTCCTGCTCGGGGCCGCCGACCGGCTCGGTCTCGTACACGGCGGAGACGGCGAGCACGCCCAGCCCGGCGTCCAGGTCGCGGACGGCGCCCCGCAGGTGGGCGAGCCGGTCGCCGATGTTGGAACCGATGGCGACCACCGCGTGCCCCGCACCCGCACTCGCGCCCGCGGCGGACGGCCCGGCGGCCATGGCGACGTCCCGGGAGCGCGTCGCGGCCACCTCCCGGGAAGGGCCCGTGGTCACGGCGGCGTCCCGGGAGCGGGCCACCGTCACGGCGACGTCCGTGAACGCGACGGTGATCGGGGCGGCGGGCTTGTGCACGGTCACCTCGGCGGCGGCCACCCGCGGGTCGGCCGCCAGGCAGGCCCGGACCAGCCGGTGCGCCAGGGTCTCGATCAGCTCGACGGGCTCGCCGGCGACGATGTCGGCGAGGGCCTGCGCCAGCTCGCCGTAGTGCACGGTGAGGGTGAGGTCGTCGGTGGCCGCCGCCGGGCCGGTGTCCAGCCAGAGCGTGGCGTCGACGACGAAGAACTGCCCGAGCTCCCGTTCCGCGGGCAGCACCCCGTGCCGGCCGTGCACGCGCAGGCCGGTCAGGGCGATCCGGTCGAGCCGGGCCGCGTCTGCCGCTGCACCGCCCGCCGGGACACCGCCGGTCGGAGCGGTCATCGGGATGGTCCAGCCGCGGGGGCGCTACCGGACACGGCCGCGCGGGGCCGGCCGGCCCCGGAGGCGCGGGCGGCCTGCTGCCAGGCCCGCACCACGCGGACGGCGTCCACCGCGGGGCGGACCGCGTGCACCCGCACCGCCCAGACCCCGGCGTCCGCCAGCAGAGCGGTCGTGGCCTGGGTGGCGTCGTCGCGCTCGTCCGGCGGGCGGGGCAGCTCGCCCGGGCCGCTCACCGCCGCGCCGAGGAACGACTTGCGCGAGGTGCCGACGAGCAGCGGCCGGCCGAGGGAGGCGACGGCGCCGAGGTTCGCCAGCAGCGCCCAGTTGTGCGCCGGCGTCTTCGCGAACCCGATGCCCGGGTCGATGATCACCTTGTCCTCCGCCACGCCGGCCGCCAGGACGACGTCCAGCCGGGCGGCGAGCTCGCCCACCACGTCGGTCACCACATCGTTGTAGACCGCGTGGGCGGCCATGTCCGTGCTGGACCCGCGGGAGTGCATCAGCACGTAGTGGACGCCGCGGTCGGCGACGATGTGCAGCAGCTCCGCGTTCCGGCCGCAGGAGACGTCGTTGACCAGCAGGGCGCCGGCGTCCACGGCCGCGGAGGCGACCGAGGCGCGGCTCGTGTCCACGCTCACCGGGACGCCGGCCGAGGCGAGCTGGGCCACCACCGGGAGCACCCGGCGCAGCTCCTCGCTGGCCACCACGCGCGGCGCTCCGGGACGGGTCGACTCGCCGCCGACGTCGATGACGTCCGCACCCTGCTCGATCATGAGCTGCGCGGCCCGGACGGCGTCGTGCGGATCCGGGTAGGCGCCGCCGTCGGAGAACGAGTCCGGTGTGACGTTGACGACGCCCATCACCCGGGTCGGGGCGTCCGGGGCGAACAGGTTGTCATGGGGTCCGGTCATCGGCTGGCCGTCCCGCCGCCGGCTCGGCCGGCCGCAGGCCACGCCGATGCCACGTTTTCCGATGCCACGTTCTCCGTCGCCGCGCGGGGCGCCACGGCGCTGCGCTGGAGCCCGGACGGTGCCGGCAGTCGCCGGTAGCTGTACCCGTAGACGGGACGGAACCCGCGTCGGGCGTAGAGCCCGCGCGCCACCACGCTGTGTCGCTCGACCTGGAGGTAGGCGCGCTCGGCCCCCCGCGCCCCGGCCCAGTGCGCGAGCTCGGCGAGCGTGCGGCCGGCGACGCCCACGCCACGGGCGGCCGGGAGGGTGGCCATGCTGTAGATCCCGAGCCAGCTGCCGTCCAGGACCCCGCGCCCGACGCCGACCGGACGGCCGTCGACGAAGACCGTCACGTAGCGCTGGGGCAGCTCCATCGCGCGAACCACCGCGAGCGTGCCGACGCGCTGGCCGGCGAACGTGGCCAGGACGTCCCCCGCCACCGCGAGCCAGCGCTCGTCGGGCAGGTCGGCGGCGGCGGACTCGACGCGGCGGTCGGCGCCCGGCCCGCCCGCCGGCCCGGGGCGGTGCTCCGCGGCGTCCGGTCGGGGCGCGCGCAGGGCGGCCAGGGGAGCGACGCAGACGTCGGTCGGGCCGCCGTCGTCGTAACCCGCGGCGTCCAGCGCGTCGAGCAGGCCGGCGGGCCGGACCACCGGGGTGATCTGGAACGTCGGCGGCAGGCCGGCCGCCGTGTAGAAGGAGTGGACCGCGCGCAGCGCCGCGGCCAGGTCGGGGACGTCGCCGCGGGCCCACACCGAGTTACCCCGGCGGGAGGAGCCCGCAGACTCCCGCAGCACCCACCCGCCGTGGGTCCGCTCGCGCAGCGGCGGCCAGGCGCGGTGTGCGACATCCTCAAGCTCGCGGGCCAGCTCGACGTCCTCCGGGGGCAGCACGCGCTTCGGCGCGACCAGCGCATCGCCACCCGCGACACTCGCCGGATCAGCGGTCACGGGGCCCCCGGACGCGCAGCCACCCCGGCGCGCCCGCCACGCGACGGGTTCTCGTTTCCGGGTGGCCGGAGACACCGGACGGGCACGCCGGCACACCTCGGGGCCACCTCGCGGACACTTCGACCACGAGGATGAGGCTACCGAGCCGGCTCCCCCGAACGGGACCACCGCCGACGCGGACGGCATCATCGGCCCGCCGGCACGCCCCGGCGCCACGATGAGCGGCGACACGGCGACTCCGAGTGGCATCGCGGGGGTCCTGGACGGCACGAACGGCCTGGCAGGCCGCTCGGCCGGTGCCACCGAGCCCGCCCGCCCGCGCGAGGCCACCGGACCACGCGAAGTCGCCGCGCCGGCGGCCGCCGGCGCGGCGCGCGGGTCCGTCCGGAGACGACCGATCGCCATGCGTCCCACCCACACTCAGAAAACGGGAGCTTCGTCACTCCTGGACACGCGCGAGCGGCCGGGGCGCCCAGTGGGCTCCGACCGACCCGACCCAGCGACCGACCGACAGGCCGATCGCGGACGAAGATAAAACGTTATAGATACCCCACAAGGGAAAGAACATCGTGCGGGGGCCGATCCTCAGAGTAGATCCTTCGCCGGAAGCTTCCACGGCGGGCCAGCTCAACTCGCCCCACAAACTCCCATGTTTCGGACATTCCTCACACAAACCGACCAAGCCACATGTCTGTGACGCAAGGTCGTCACTTTCTGACACGCAAGCGCCGTAGCATCGGCATGTGCACCCGACAACCGCACCCGCCGTCCGGCGATGTCATCCGCACGACGCAATCGTTGGACGGCCATCCGCACGAGCATCGGCGTTCGCACGTGATGAGCACCAGCCCGCCGGCCACCCGGCCCCGGTTGATCGCGGCCCCGCACCCAGGACGACGAGCACGATCACCGTGGTCCGTCCGGTGCCCTTGCATCGATGCCTCGCCGCGGTCGGTTTGCTGTCACTAGCTTGACAGTGCAAGGTCACGAACGCCCATCGTGACGCACAGGAGGGATCAGGGCATGCCGCAGTCGGACGGACTCCCACCGCTGGCAGCGCCGGCATTCGACGAGATCTTCATCCCCCCGGCCCGCACTCCCCCGGACGACCGGCCCGAGGACTACCCGGCCGAGCCCCCGCGCCGGCAGGTGCCGGAGGACACGACCGAGCACCCAGAGATCCCCGGGCGCCTCCACGCGGCCGCCCCGCCGCCCCCAACCCCCGCCCCAGCTGGCGATATCCGCTCTGCGGGCGAGGCCTGGTCCGCGGAGGAGATCC
Organism: Frankia sp. Hr75.2; assembly: GCF_949319125.1. Classification (NCBI taxonomy): domain Bacteria; kingdom Bacillati; phylum Actinomycetota; class Actinomycetes; order Frankiales; family Frankiaceae; genus Frankia; species Frankia sp. Hr75.2. The sequence goes on from NZ_CASGGV010000333.1 coordinate 12,352, forward strand.
GCTCCGCGGGCGAGCGCGAGGTGGCGGGGGCCACCGCTGACCGCAGGCGGTTCCACCGGTGCGCGGGGGCCGCCGTCGTGGGCGCGCTGCTCGCCCAGAGCCAGATCATGGAGGTGGCGGACGTGCTCGCGGCCAGCCCGGTACAGCTCGCCCTCGAGCGCGCGAACGAGGCGCTGGGCGAGCTGGTCAACACCCACGAGGTGGTCCCCCCCGCCCACGTGCGCGCGCGCACGGCCCGGCTCCGGCGCGGCCTGGAGCGGCTCGGCCGCCGGTCCATGGCCACGGAGGACTCCCGCCGGCTGCTCGTGCTCGCCGGCCGGGTCGCGGTGCTCGGCGCCGACGCGGCCTTCAAGCAGGGCGACGTCGCCTCCGCCCGCCAGCTCACCGCCGACGGCTACGCGGCCGGCCTCGAGGCCGGCGACGGCCCGCTGTGCGGCTCCGCGCGCGAGGTCGGGGCCGTCAACGAGTTCTACGGCGGGCGTCCCGGCGAGGCCCTGCGCCTCGCCCGGGACGGCCTGCGGCACGTGGGCTCCGGCCCCGTCCGGGCCCGGCTGGTGTGCCAGGAGGCCCGCGCGCTGGCGGCGATGGGAGACGTCCGCGGCGCGGCCGGCAGCCTCGACCACGCCTACGACCTGGCCGACGCCATCCCGGCGGACCGCTGGGGCCGGCCTGGACCCAGCTTCGACACGTTCCACCCGGTCGAGGTCTCCTACAACGCGACCACCGCGCTCTGCCTGCTCGGCCGGCCGCGTGCCGCCCAGGAGCACGCCGAGCTGGCGCTGCCGAAGCTGGACGCGATGAACGCGCCCGGCTTCCGGTCGGTGATCCGGTTCGACCTCGCCCTGGCGATGGCCCGCCAGGGCCGGCTCGAGCTCGACGGCGTCTGCGAGCTCGCGACCGACGCGATCGGCATCTCCTGGGGGCGCACGGTCGCCTCGGTCTCCAGCCGGGCCGACCAACTGCTCGCCGCCACCACCCCGCACGGCGAGGTGCGCCAGGTCAGGGAGCTGGCCGCACTCGTGCGGGAATGGCAGCGCTCGGCATCGGGCCAGCGCCCTGATCCCGGCGCCGTCCCGGCACCGACACTGGATCTCTAGTACTGGTGCCGGGCGTGGCCGGCCCGCGCTCGGAGGCCGATCCGTGGATCCCGAACCAGGTGTCGCCGGGCGCTTCAGCGCGCAGCGGTCGCGGCGCGCGCTCGGTCGCATCTGTTCGAGCGTCGGCCTGGACGACCGCGACGCCGAGCCGATCAAGCTGACCGTGAACGCGGTGTACCGGCTGCCCCGCGAGGCGGCGGTCGTGCGCATCGCCAGCTCCACCGCGATGAACCACCGGGTCGAGAAGGTCGTGCGGGTCGCGCGCTGGCTCGCCGAGCACGAGATGCCGGCGGTCCGGCTGTTCCCCGGCCTGTCCGCCCCGATCACCGTGGACGGGCACGTCGCCACCGTCTGGGTCGACGCGGCCCCTCCCACCGGCGCGCCCGCGGCTCCCGGCGGGGCCGGTGGAGCCGCTGGCGGCCGGGATCTGGCGGCCATCCTGCGCCGGCTGCACGCCCTGCCACCGCCCGATCCGCCGCTGCCGGTGTGGGACCCGCTCGACGACGTCCGGCGGCGACTCTCCGACGCCGAGGGGCTCGGCGTCGACGACCGGCGGTTCCTGGAGAATCTCGCGCTGCGGGTGGACGAGGCGCTCTCGACCGTGCGGTACGCGTTGCCGCGCACCGTCGTCCACGGGGACGCGCACCTGGGCAACCTCATCCGGTCGGCGACGGGCGAGGTCGTGATCTGCGACTTCGACGCGACCTGCCAGGGGCCGGCGGAGTGGGATCTTGTCCCGGTGGCGGTGGGCGCGCTGCGCTTCGGCCGCCCGCCCACGCCGCAGCTCGAGCTGGCCCGCGCCTACGGATTCGACGTCACCGCCTGGGAGGGGTTCGGGGTGCTGCGCTCCGTGCGCGAGCTGAAGCTGGTGACGAGCGTCGTCCCGATCCTCGCCAGCAGCCCGACGGCCGCGGCCCAGTTCGCGGTCAGGGTGGGCAGCCTCCGCTCGGGCTCCGACCAGACGGTCTGGACCCCTTATCGCTGACGTCAACGCCGGTGCCGGCGCTGGTGGAGGGCCTCGGAAGCGGCAACACGGCGCGGCCGCCCGCGGCCGACCGTCACCCGCAGCGGTCCGCCCCCGGCGGCGGACCGCTGCCCGCCGTTGCCCTGGCAGCATCGGCTCATGGACTCCGAACGCCTCCGGACGCTGCTGAAGGCCGTGTCGAGCGGCCAGGTCGATCCCGAGGATGCCGCCGCGGCGCTGATCGCGGGGCCGCTCGGCGGCGACGGCTCGGGTTTCGCCGACCTCGGCTACGCGCGCGTGGACACCCACCGCGGGATCCGCACCGGTGATCCTGAGGTGGTCTACGGCGCGGGCAAGACCGCGGCGGAGACGGTCGGCATCGTCGAGACGCTCCGCCGGGCCTCGGGAGTCGGGACGCCCACGCTGGTCACCCGGGCCGGAGCGGCCACCCTGGCGGCGCTGCGCGAACGCTGGCCCGACGCGCGGGTCAGCTCCTCGGCCTCGGGCGACGAGCGGCCGGCGACGGTGGTCGTCGGCCCGCTGCCGGAGCCCCGCGGCCGGGTCGTGATCGTCGCCGCCGGCACCTCGGACGCACCCGTCGCCGAGGAGGCCGCCATGACGGCGGAGGCCGCCGGCGCGGGTGTGGAGATGGTCCGCGACGTCGGTGTCGCCGGCCTGCACCGCGTCCTGGCCGCGCGGCCGGTCCTGGACAGCGCCGACTGCCTGGTCGTGATCGCCGGAATGGAGGGCGCCCTGCCGAGCGTGATCGGCGGGCTGGTCGGCGTACCCCTGGTGGCCGTGCCGACCAGCGTCGGGTACGGCGCGAGCTTCGGCGGGCTCGCGGCCCTGCTGGGAATGCTCACCTCCTGCGCACCAGGCATCGCGGTGTGCAACATCGACAACGGGTTCGGCGCGGGCCTGTTCGCCGCCCGGGTCGCCCGCCGGGCCTAGTACCGAGTCGGAACCGACTCGGCGCCACGACCACTCTCGCCTGTTCCTCTCGGCCCGGTGCCGAGCCGAGCCGAGCCGCCGGGCCGGTGCCGAGGCCCAGTGCCGTCGGCAGCCCGCGACGCGGCCCGGACCCGGACCAGGCGGGCGCGGCCCTGGGCAGGCGGGCTACCGCCATCCGACGATGCGTGGCGGCTGGGTGGGTCCTGGCTGTCACTCAACCGCCGCGGTAGCTCGGCACCGTGCGCAGGGACCTGGCCGGCGTGCATATCTATCGCCTCCAGGGCCCCAGGACTCCTGCGCACACCGCCGGCCCGACGACGCGGCCACCAACGGCGAGGCCCTTCGCAAATGCCGACGCACCGCCGGCTCCCGAACGCGACCGTGACAGGCCGTGCCGTCACGACCCTCCGACTCATGTCATCCTGGACCGACTCTCGTCGTTGACGGCCCGAGCGGAGGAGCCGGGCTGGACAGTGTGCCGGGGCAGGGTCGACCGTGTGATTTCGCCGCACGGCGGCCGTTCATCTCAGGCGGGATCATGAGTACTCGATCATGAACAGGACCGACGACATCGGTGGCGGGGACCGCCCGTCGCCTCGGGACGGCATGTCCGTTGTCGAGGTGACCGGCCCGCAGGACGCTCACCGACACGACGCCCACCGGCAGAGCGCTCACCGGCAGGACGCTCACCCGCGGGACGCGGCCGCCTCCTACGGAGGAGCCTCGTCCTACGACGTGTCGGCGATCCACTCACCGCCGCCCGGCAGCGGGCCGTACGACGGCGGACCGCACGACGGAGCGGCCCGGCACAGATCGCCGTACGGCAACCACTCGCGTGACGCCCGGCCGCAGGGGTGGTCCGTTGGTGGTCCGGACGACGCCATCGAGGTCGGAGGCCCGGAAGGCTTCAACGATCCGCCGCCGTGGGCACAGCGCCAGCACCAGACACCGGGCTCGCCGCAACACCAGACACCGGGCCCGCCACCCGCCGTCGATCCCGGGCGACAGATCTGGGCCGGCGACCCGCCGCCGCCCGCGGCGGTGCCCGTCGATCCCTGGCGGGGCGGCGCCGCTCCCGCGCCGTCGTACGGCCGGGAGCGACCCGGATCATGGCAGCAGGCCCGCGGCGACCGCCCGGCGGCGCCCATGCCGCCCGTGCCACCGCCCACCGAGGCCATGCGGCCCCCGCCTCCGCCCACCGAGGCCATGTCGCTCGGGCCGGCGACCGAGGCCATGGCGCTCCCGCCCCCCACGGGAGGACTGCCGCTCGGGTCGCTCCCCGGGCCGCCGGCGCCGGGGATCGACACCTGGCCGTCGATCCGCCCGGCCTTCCGCGACCCGACTCCTCCACCGCCCCCGGCGGAGCAGCCGCCCCGGCCGGGCCACGTGATCGACGGCGTGGCCACCCGGACGTTCGACCCGATCCACGACCGGTTTCCCCCTGCCCCCGGCACCGCTTCCCGACCCGGCCCCACCCCGGTCGAGACGACCGGGGAGTACCGACCGTCCACGCTCTACCCGGCTCCGCCCCCGCCGCCGGGCGCCACCGGGGCCTCGCCGATCCCGCGAACCGACCCGCACACCTCCGGCCGGGTCGCGTCCTGGTTGCGCGATCCGGTGGGGCCACCCGCGCTGCCGCCGGCGCGCCCGCAGTCGGCCCCGCCGGCCGGCCCGGCGGGCACCGGCCCCGGGCTGTACCACGACGACGCCCCGGACCAAGCCGGCCGCGGCTGGGGCCACGGGTTCCACAGCGGCCCGGCCTACGGTGCCGGGATGCCCGGCTCCGAGATCGACAGCGCCGGAATGCGCGGCGTCGACGTGCACAGTGCCGAAATGCACGCTGCCGAGATGCACGGCATCGAGGTGCGCCATGACCCGATGCCTGGTGACCGGGTCGACGCGGACGACGTCCACGACAGGTCCTGGCCGCGGGAGCAGACCTGGCCACCCGACGAGTACGGGCCGCGCGGTGACCCGCGCTACGACGACCCGCGGTCCGGCACGGGGCTGCCCCCCGCCGCCCTGTTGCCGGCGTCGCCGGACACCGCGTCCCGTGGCTGGCGGCGACTGGTCTACCAGGTGTCGGCCGGCGCGCTCAATCCCGGCCCGTCCCCGGACGAGGCCCGCTACCGGCGTCTGCTCGCCCGGATCCGCACCCCCCTCGACGACTGCCACCGCATCGCGGTGCTGTCCCTCAAGGGCGGCGTCGGCAAGACCACGACGACGGTCTCGCTCGGGTCCACCCTGGCCAGCCTGCGCGGCGACCGGGTCGTGGCGATCGACGCGAACCCCGATCGGGGGACGCTCGGCGTCCGGGTCGAGCGGACGACCCGGCACACCGTCCGCGATCTGCTCGCCGACGCCGATCAGCTGCACCGTTACGTGGACGTCCGCCGGTACCTGTCGCAGTCGGCGTCACGGCTGGAGGTGCTCGCCTCCGCCAGCGATCCGGAGATCTCGGACGCCTTCGCCGACGAGGACTACCGGGCGGTCGACGACCTGCTGCAGCGGCATTACTCGATCCTGCTGACCGACTGCGGCACCGGCATGCTGCACAGCGCGATGCACGGGGTGCTGGAGCTCGCCGACACGCTGGTGATCGTGAGCAACGCGAGCGCGGACGGCGGCGCGAGCGCCAGCGGCACCCTGGACTGGCTCGACGCGCACGGCTACAACGACCACGTCAGCGAAGCCGTGACCGTGATCTCGATGTTCCCCCAGCAGGGTGAGACGGTGGACGTCGACGCGCTCGAGGACCACTTCGCGTCACGGACCCGCCAGGTCGTCCGGGTGCCGTTCGACCCGCATCTCGCCAGCGGCGGGCACATCGTCCTCGACGAGCTCCGGCGGGAGACCCGCCGGGCCTACGAGGAGATCGCCGGAGCGGTGGCCGAGCGCTTCGGCTGACCCGCCCGGTGGCGGGCCACCCGGGAGCCGTCCGGAGCGCCGCCGGGTGGGCCACCGTGAGAGCCGCCGGTCAGGCCCGTCGCCGTCGTGACGGGCACCGTGTGGGACGCCCTGCCGGGCGTCAGCGGCCCAGCGCGGTGATGGCGGCGGCCATGCCGGGCCGGCGCAGCTGGCGGGCGATCGTGGAGCGGCCCTCGATGATCCGGCCGAACAGTCCGAACGTGCCCGGTACCCGGGTCATCATCGTGTGCATGAGCGCCGGACGGCGGGTGAACACCGCCAGCACCGACCTGCCCGCGGCGATCTCCGGCCCGAACACGCCCTCGATCCGGGCCGGGTACCGGTCGAGGGCCGTCGGGTCACCGGCCGCGCCGGCGGCGGCGCTGATGCCCGCGAGCCGGCCGGAGCGCAGCGCGAAGGAGATCCCTTCCCTGGTCCACGGGTCGAGCAGGCCCGCCGCGTCGCCGGCGAGAAGCACCCGGCCGCGCCGCAGCGGTGAGCCGGCGGCCCGCACCCGCGTCAGGTGGCCGGAGTCGTGCAGCCGGGGGGCGGCGGTGAGGCCGAGCCGCTCGACGAGCGCGTCGTAGTAGCGGCGCAGTGCGGGCCCGTGCTCCCGGGCGCCGATGACCCCGACCGTGAGCACGTCGCCCTTCGGGAAGACCCACCCGTACGATCCGGGCACCGGGCCCCAGTCGAGCAGCATCCGGCCGGACCACTCGCCGGCCACGGGGGCGGGCACCTCGAACTCGCCCTCGAGGCCGACGTCCACCTGGTCGCAGGTGACGCCGACGTGCGTGCCGGCCCGGCCCGAGGTGCCGTCGGCGCCGACCACCACCCGCGCCCGCACCGCCGGCCCGGACCGCACCTGGACGGCCACCTCACCACGCCCGGGCTCGGCCGTGCCCTCCTCGCGCAGCCCGGTCACGTGCACACCGGTGCGGACCTCCGCACCGGCCGCCTTCGCCGAGTCGAGCAGCGCCGCGTCCAGCTCCGAGCGCATCACCATCGACAGCAGCGGACGGCCGTCCTTGCTGCGCCGGGTGACCGGGTGCCGGCCGTCGAGGGTCATCGTGAGCGCGTCCACCCGCGACCGGACGAGTGGAGCGAGATCGATCCCGGCGTGGTCGACGGACAGGCCGACCAGGCCGCCGCCGCAGGTCTTGTACCGCGGCACGGCCATCCGCTCGAGCACGCACACCCGGGCGCCGGCCTCGGCGGCCGCGCGCGCCGCGCTCGTGCCGGCCGGCCCGGCACCCAGCACGACCACGTCAAAGACCGGCGATGGTGGCTCCGGTGGCACGGCCGTCCTATCGGAGGGTGAGCGTGCGCCCGACCACGCCGGCGCGGACCCGCCGCTCCTGCGCGGTCAGTTCCCGCTGATCGTCGAGGGTCTCGCGCAGCGCCGTCCACAGCTGGGCCGCGGGCTTCTCGCAGGAGTCGGCGTCGGCGCCCGGCGCGAGATCCCACACCGGGACCACAAGACCGTCGGCGCGGAACGACCCGACGAACCGCGAGCCCTCGCCGACGCTGAGGCTGCCGGCGGCGGCGAGACGGGCGAGGGCGTCGAGGAGGGCCTCCTCCGTCCGGTCGGCGTCGAGCGGCAGCACCCAGCGCAGGTGCAGCCGGTCGCCGGGGCTGCACCAGTAGGCGGCCGGGACGGAGGCCAACCGGGTCGTCGGCACGACCGTCGCGTTCGCGCGGTCCAGGGTCGCCACGACGTCGGCGCTCGGCTCGGCGTCCTCCGACGACGGCACCCACCAGGTGAACCCGGGATGCACGGTGATCTCGAGCGGCGCCGGGTCGAGCAGGTCGGCGAGGCGGGGCAGGTCCGCCAGGCCCCCGGGCAGCCGCTCCACCGCCTGCGGCGCGGACACCGGCCCGCCGTCCACCACCGTGCCGGGCTTCGCCTCGAGCGCGGCGATCAGCGCGCCGGCGACGTCCGCCGAGGCGTCGAGACCGCCGACGAGGGTCTGCATCGCCAGCAGGATCTCGCCGTCGTCACGGACCACCGCGGGCGCGGCCTGCGGCAGCAGCGTGCCCAGGATGATCCGCCGGTCCGCGTGGCCGGGATGGGCGGCCAGGTGCTCCGCCGACAGGGTCAGGGGCGCGGTCGCGCTGGGAACGAACTCGCGCAGCGCGACCAGGTCCGGCTCGTCCGCGCGGCCCGCGAACGGGCGCAGCACCGGGGCCGCCCGGCGGCGCTCCCCATGGCAGGCCTTGTACCGGCGGCCGGAGCCGCACGGGCAGGGCTGGCGGGGGCCGACCGCCGGTACGTCAGCGAGAGCGGTGGCGGTGGCGGATCCGGGACGGCTGGGTGTCGTTCGGCGGGCGATCGCGAGCCTCCGGGGTCGGGCCCGAGGCGCCGAGCGCCGTGCGGGGCGGGTCGATGACGATGTCGGTGCGTTTGCCTGGTGCGTTTGCCTGCACCTGGCGCTTGCGCCTGGTGCGTGTGTGCTGGTGCGTGTGTCGGCGCGAGCGCCGGCGCGGCCGGCGGCGAGGATCGCCGACGGTTATTCGTGCGGTAAGGCTAGGGCATGCACGGCCGGTGTCACGTTCGACATGCGCCGCCGGTGCGCGACTCCCACCCAGCAGCCATCACCGGCGACATTCCGTGTGCGTGCCGACGCGTTCACGCAGACAGGCCCGCTGCGCTGACGTTCCACCCGAACGGCATCAATCCAGGTATTCAACTGGTCGCTTTAGGTGACCAACATGGGGGTTCAACCCCTACTCCTCCGAGTTAACCCTCTCCGACCTGGGAGTTTTCCCTTCGATCAGCATGCGTGGAGGTGGTTGCGAGGTCTCGGGCCGGCCCGGTGAGGGCACGATGGAGGCACAGGCCCTCCAACGCGGATCGCCGGACCGGACGACCAGCGTCCATATGAGGCACACAGGCGAACCACACAGGGCGGTTGACGGGTGGCGAAGGTCATCGTTGCAGGTGGCGGGATCGCGGGTGTCGCGTGCGCGCGCGAGCTGCGGGCGCGGGGCATCAGTGTCGAGGTGCGCGACCGCGGCCGGGTGATCGGCGGCCGGATGGCCTCGCGCTGGATCGACGGCCGGATCGTCGACGCCGGGGCGTCGTACTTCACCACGCGCAGCCCCGAGTTCATCGAGGTCGTCGACGATTGGCTCATCCGTGGTCTCGTCCGCCCCTGGACGCACCGCTTCCCGGTGATCGACGGCCCGTCGGCGACGCTGTCCGAGCCGGTGCCGGGCCCGCTGCGGTACGCCGCCCCGCACGGCATCCGCTCGCTGGTCGCCGACCTCGCCACCCGCGGCGGCCTGCGGGTCTCGCAGTCGTCCCCGATCGGCATGGTGCGCCCGGGGCCGGTGGTGGACGGTGAACCGGTGGACGCCGTCGTCCTGGCGATGCCCGATCCGCAGGCCCTGCGCCACCTCGACCCCGATCTCGACACGGAGCGCACGGAGCTCGTCGGACGGCGGTGGTCCCCGGCGCTCGCCCTGCTCGCGGGCTGGGAGGCCCGAGGGTGGCCCCCACTGGACGGCGCCTTCGTCCACGGCGACCCGACCCTCGCCTGGATCGCCGACGACGGCCGCCGGCGCGGCGACAACGCGCCCGTTCTGGTGGCGCACTCCACCGCGGAGTTCGCCGCCGGCCGGCTGACGGACCCGCGAGCGGCCGCCGGCGACCTCACCGCGGCCCTCCGCCGGCTCCTCGGCATCCCCACCGACCCGGCCTGGACATACGTCCAACGCTGGACGTTCGCTCGCCCCGAGCAACCACGGGAGCGGACCTACTTCCTCGGCCAGGCTCGGGTGGGGCTGGCCGGCGACGGCTGGGGCGAGCCCCGGGTCGAGTCCGCCTGGCGGTCGGGCACCGAGCTCGCCCGGGCGATCGCCGAGGCCGTCGGGTGATCGCCGAGGAGGTCGGATGATCCCGCGTGAACGCCCGGCCGGGTCGCGCCGGCGGAATGCCTCCGATTGATGTCCGGTAGGCGGGGTACACCGAGCGATATGGAGATCAAACTCAGCCTGTCGCTCCCCCGTGATGAGATCTCCATTCCGATCGTCCGCCGTATTTGCACACAGGCACTGAAGGTTCTCGGCGTTTCACAAGAATGCATCGACGATGTCGAGCTTGCATTGACCGAAGCGTGTGCGAACGTGCTCCTCCACGCCACGGCGGACGACGAGTACGAGGTGTCGGTCGGCGTGGACAACCAGGTCGCGGCGATCGAGGTCGTCGACCACGGCGGGGGCTTCGACGCCCTGGCGGCCTTCGACGGCAGCGGAATCCCTGTCCGGGAGGATGTCGACGTCGCGTTTCACAACGGCGTTGACCCGGATGAGGCGAATCCCGGCGACGCGAATCCGGACGGGGCGGTTTCGCGCACCGGTGCCTGGGTAACGCGCACCAGTCCCGGCCAGCCGCGGCAGGACCAGTCGAATCCCGACCAGCCGTATTCCGACCAGCAGTGGCTCGAACAGGTGCCCACCGACGCCGTCCCGGAACAGGGCCGTGGGATCTTCCTGATGCGCGCGCTCATGGATCACGTGCAGTTCCACACCGTGGACGGACCACACCCGGGCACCCGGGTGCATCTTGAGAAATTGCTTACCTGGGATGAGAGCGCCCCCGGCGCCCAGCTCGGCCAGGTGCGCTCGAGCCGTGGGCCCTGGTCGGGCCAGCCCCGCGACCCCGCCCCGGACGGCGCCTGAGGAGGCACGCTGCCGGTAGGTTGAGACCCCGGCCGCGGCGCGGATCGCGCGGCACCAGGCGCGCGCCACGGCAGATCATCGCGGTGCGTCACCGCGGCTGCCTGGCGGGCGGGTCGAGGACGGTGGTGGGCAGATGGTGGGAGCAGCTGCCGGCGGCGGCGGCGCGGCACGCGCCCCGCGAGTCGGCGTGGTGACCTTCCCGGGTTCGTTGGACGACCGGGACGCCGCGGCGGCCGTGCGCCTCGCCGGCGCCGAGCCGGTGCCGCTCTGGCACGGCGACGACGAGCTGTCCGGGGTGGACGCGGTCGTCCTCCCCGGCGGTTTCTCCTACGGCGACTACCTGCGGGCCGGGGCGATCGCCCGGTTCTCGCCGGTCGTCGGCGCCGTCGTCGAGGCGGCCCGCGCGGGCCTGCCCGTCCTGGGGATCTGCAACGGGTTCCAGGTGCTGTGCGAGGCCGGGCTGCTGCCGGGCGCGCTGACCCGCAACGCGGGGTTGCACTTCGTGTGCCGTGACCAGCGGCTGCGGGTCGCGACCACCAGCACCGCCTGGACCAGCGCCTACTCCCCCGGCGAGGAGATCGTCGTCCCGGTCAAGCACGGCGAGGGCCGCTACGTCGCCGACGCCGCGACCCTGGCCCAGCTCGCCGCGCAGGACAGGGTGGTCGTCCGCTACGTGGGTGGCAACCCGAACGGCTCGGTGGACGACATCGCCGGAGTGTGCAGCGAGAACCGGCGGGTGGTCGGCCTGATGCCACATCCGGAGCACGCCGTCGAGGAGCTCACCGGTCCGGGCACAGACGGCCTGCGGATGTTCACCTCGGTACTCGGCGCGCTGCTCCGCCCCGCCGCCTAGCCCGCCGGCCCCGGCTGGCGGCCCGACTCCTCAACCGTTCTCCTGATCGGCGGCCAGCGAACGCCGCAGGGCGGCGTGCAGGGTGGATGGGGTGAGCACGCCGACCGGCGTGCCGCGCTCCCGTACCTCGACTCTGCCGTCCCCGGTGGCGAGCATCACCGCGAGCGCCTCCCGCAGCGAGGCACCGACCTCCACCCCCGCCAGGGCGTTGGCCCACTCCGCCGGATCGGCCGGATCCGTCAGGTCGGCGCGGCGCAGCGGGGTGACGGACAGGCGCAGCAGCATGCGGTCCGCGCCGGTGAAGTCGGCGACGAACGGGCTGGCCGGGGCACCCAGCACCTGGGCCGGGGTGTCCAACTGCTCCAGGCGGCCGCCCTGGCCGAGCACCGCGACCCGGTCACCCAGCCGGACGGCCTCGGCCAGGTCATGGGTGACGAACACGACCGTCTTGCGGATCTCCCGCTGCAGGCGGAGGAACTCCACCTGCAGCCGGTCGCGGGCAATCGGGTCGATCGCGGAGAACGGCTCGTCCATGAGCAGGACGGGCGGGTCGGCCGCGAGCGCCCGGGCGACCCCGACCCGCTGCTGCTGACCGCCGGACAGCTCCCGCGGATAACGCACCGATACGGTGCCGGGATCGAGCCCGACCAGCTCGAGCAGTGCCCGGACCCGCTCCCGGGTCCGCGACCGGCTCCAGCCCAGCAGCCGCGGCACCGTCGCCACGTTGGCGAAGACGGTCTGGTGCGGGAACAGCCCGACCTGCTGGATCACGTAGCCGATCCGCCGCCGCAGCCGCACCGGGTCCGAACGGACGACGTCCTCGCCGTCGACGGTGATCCGCCCGGACGTCGGCTCCACCAGACGGTTGATCATCCGAATGACGGTTGTCTTGCCGCACCCCGACGGCCCTACCAGGCACATCAGCTCGCCGGTGGCGACCGCGAAGGACAGGTCCGCGACGGCGACCGTGCCGTCCGGGTAGCGCTTGCCGACCCCGTCCAAGGTGATCATCGGTCGGGCCGTCGTCTCCACACGCGCTCCGTCCCACAGCCCCCACCGTGTCACCGGAGCAAACAGCGCCGCTCCCGCACCTCATCCCGCTCCCCCGGGTTTTCTACCGGTGGACGGCTACCGTGCAGTGGTGGCACTCCTCGCGGACGGCTGCCTGGAACGCAACGCGTGGATCTGTGGCGACTACGTGTCGTCCCGCTCGGACGAGATCATGGCCGCGTTACGCGAGCACGTCAGCCTCACCGTGAGCGCGGTCGGCTACGGCACGCTGATCGCCGCCCCGCTCGTTCTGGCCGCCCGCCGCCGGCCGGCGCTGGCCGCCTGGATCAGCGGCGCCACCAGCGCCCTGTACACGGTGCCGTCGCTGGCGTTCTTCGCCATCCTGCTGCCGTTCACCGGCCTGTCCCGGACGAGTGTGCTGATCGGCCTGGTCGCCTACACCCTGGTGATCCTCTTCCGCGGGTTCCTCACCGGGCTGGGCTCCGTCCCGCCCGAGGTGCGGGCGGCGGCGGTCGGGATGGGGTACGGGCCGGCCCGGCTGCTGGTCACCGTGGAGCTGCCGCTCGCGCTGCCGTCCATCATGGCCGCGCTGCGCGTCGCCACGGTGTCGACGATCGCCCTCACGACGGTCGGGGCGACGATCGGGCACGGCGGGCTCGGCGACCTCATCTACGACGGGCTGGGCAGCACGTTCAGGGCCGAGGTGCTGACCGCGTCCGTGCTCTGCGTTGCCCTGGCCGTCACCGCGGACCTGCTGTTCGTCGCGGCGCAGTGGCTGCTCACCCCGTGGCGGCACGGCGCGCACGGGGCACACACGGCACACGGAGCACACAGGACGCACAGGACGCACGGGCCGCGCGGGACGCGCGGGACGCACGGCGGATGAGCCCGACATGAGCATGATCACCAAGACGGCGTCGTGGCTGTCGGACGGCGCCAACTGGTCCGGCCCCGAGGGGATCCTCGCCCGGCTCGGCGAGCACCTCGTGCTCAGCGGCGCGTCTGTCGGGATCGCCGCCGCCCTGGCGCTGCCACTCGGAGCGGCCCTCGGCCACGCCGGCCGCGGCGGCACCCTGGCGATCAACATCTCGAACATCGGACGCGCGGTGCCCACCTTCGCCGTGCTCGTGCTGCTGGCGATCGGACCGCTCGGCATCGGCGACACGACGACGATCGCGGCGCTCACCCTCTTCGCGCTCGCCCCGCTGGTCACGAACAGCTACGTGGGCGTCCGGGAGATCGACGGTGACGCCCGCGAGGCCGCCCGTGGGATGGGCATGTCCGGCTGGCAGATCCTGCGCGGTGTCGAGCTCCCGCTGGCCGCGCCGATGATCATAATCGGGCTGCGGCTGGCGGCGGTGCAGGTCGTCGGGACGGCGACCATCGCCGCGCTGATCAGCGGCGGCGGCCTCGGCCGGTTCGTGGTGGACGGCCTGGCCCAGCACGACGATCCCAAGGTCGTCGGCGGCGCGGTGCTGGTGGCCGTGCTCGCGCTGGCGGTGGACGCCGTCCTGCTGTGCGCGCAGCGGCTCGTGGCCCCCCGCGGCGGCTCCACCGGGCGGGTCCGCGCCGGAGCGTGACGGCCCTGGCCCACACGGACGTCCGGCAGGTCGCCGTCGGCCGGGGTTTCCGAGTTGCGGTCGTCCTGGTGACAACGGCCGGTCTGGGTTGCACTGGCAACTGGTCGCACGGCAGGGTGACCCGGGGCCGGGCCGCACGCCAACGACAACGGCGACAGGACGAGGGATGGGGTCGGCGAACGTGAGCGAACCAACGTCGGTGGCGGCAGAGGCTGGGCAGGCCGTGCGCCGGCGCACCCGGCGCACCCGACGGATCCGCCCGTGTCCGCGCCGTGCCGGCCGGCGCCGGGTGGGTGCCGCGGCGGCGGCCATGCTGGCTCTCGCGCTGACCACTGCGGCCTGCGGCGACGGCTCCGGCGGCGCCAGCCTTGGTTCACTCACCGTCGCCGACGCCGGCTTCACCGAGAGCAAGATCCTCGCCGACATGTACGGCGAACTGCTCACCAACGCCGGCTACAAGGTCGAGCGGACCTCGGTGCAGAGCACCGAGATCGCCCAGTCCTCCCTGGAGAGCGGGCAGATCGACGCCATGCCGCAGTATGTGGCGACCTACGCCGACCTGCTGAACTCCCAGGTCAACGGCTCCGGAGCCGCCTCGGTCTCGTCGTCGGACCTGAACGCGTCGCTGGCCGGGCTACGCCGCCTCGCGAAGGGGCTGGGCCTGAGCGTGCTCGAGCCGGCCGACGCGGTCGACCAGAATGCCTTCGCGGTGAGCAGGTCCTTTGCCGCGGAGCACCACCTGACGACCCTGACCGACCTGGGTGCCAGTGGCCTGACAGTGAAGCTCGCTGCGGGCGCCGAGTGCGCGACCCGCCCGTTCTGCCAGCCCGGGTTGGAGAAGACCTACGGGATCGAGATCTCCGAGATCGTCGAAACCGGTGTGGCGACCGCCCAGACCAAGGCAGCGGTACGGGACAACACCGCGCAGCTCGGCCTGGTGCTCACCACCGACGCCACCGTCAACGACTACAACCTGGTCGTGCTGACCGACGACAAGAAGCTCCAGAACGCCGACAACCTGGTGCCGATCGTGAACACCGACTCGCTCGCCCCGGAGATCACCTCGGCACTGAACGCGCTGGCGCCGGTGCTCACGACGGCGGACCTGGCCGAGCTGAACAAGAGGGTGGACGCGGAGCGGGAGAAGTCCGAGGAGGTCGCGCACGACTTCCTGGCCGAGAAGGGCCTGCTGGACAGCTGACCGGTCACCGACCAGCGGCCGACCAGCCGTGCCTCGGCGGGACGAGCCGCCGTCCCTTCGGTGGGCTCTGTGGTGGGCCGGGGGTGGCGCCCGCGGCGTCGCCGCCACCCGACCGGCGCGCATCCGCCAGGATGGGGGCGTGACCGGAACGCCTTCCGCCCCCACGACCAGCCCCGACGACCAGGCCGACGGCCCGGGCGAGGGCACCGTCGACCGCCAGCCCTACCGCGAGCTGGGCCTGACCGACGACGAGTACGAGCGGATCGTCGCCACCCTCGGCCGGGTCCCCACCGACGCCGAGCTGGCCATGTACTCGGTGATGTGGAGCGAGCACTGCTCGTACAAGTCGTCCAAGGTGCACCTGCGCCAGTTCCGGGACACTCCGGCCACAGACCGGCTCCTGGTCGGCATGGGTGAGAACGCCGGCGTGGTGGACGTCGGCGAGGGCCTGGCCGTCACCTTCAAGGTCGAGTCGCACAACCACCCGAGCTTCGTCGAGCCGTACCAGGGCGCGGCGACCGGTGTCGGCGGCATCGTCCGCGACATCCTGACCATGGGGGCCCGGCCGATCGGGATCCTCGACCCGCTGCGCTTCGGCGCCGCCGACGCCCCCGACACCGCCCGGGTGCTGCCCGGCGTGGTCGCCGGCATCGGCGGCTACGGCAACTGCCTGGGCCTGCCGACCATCGGCGGCGAAGTCGTCTTCGACCCGGTGTACGGCGGGAACCCACTGGTCAACGCCCTGTGCGTCGGCGTGATGCCGGTCGGGCGGGTGCAGACCTCCGCCGCCACCGGGGTCGGCAACGCCGTGGTGCTGCTCGGCGCGAAAACCGGCCGGGACGGCATCGGCGGCGTCTCGGTGCTCGCCTCAGCCACCTTCGACGAGGGCGGCGGCCCGGCCCGGCGGCCGTCCGTGCAGGTCGGGGACCCGTTCACTGAGAAGATCCTCATCGAGTGCTGCCTGGAGCTGTTCGACCGCGGCCTGGTCACCGGCATCCAGGACCTCGGCGGGGCCGGCCTGACCTGCGCGCTCACCGAGACGACCGCCGCCGGCATCGCCACCGGCCAGCCCGGCGGCATGGAGGTCGACCTCGACCTCGTACCGCTGCGCGAGGCGTCGATGGCGGCGCACGAGGTCCTGGCCAGCGAGTCCCAGGAGCGGATGCTGGCCATCGTCACCCCGGACGCGCTGCCCGAGGTGCTGGCGCTCGCCGAGCGGTGGGGCGTGATCGCCACCAACATCGGCACGGTGACCGACAGCGGCCGCCTCGTCGTCCGCTGGCACGGCGAGGTCGTCGTGGACGTCCCGCCGGGCTCGCTCGCCGACGACGGGCCGGTCTACGAACGCCCGATGCGCCGCCCGGTCGACCTTGACGTGCTGCGGGCGGACACGCCGTCCGCCCTGGAACGGCCGCGCACCGGCGACGCGCTGCGGGCGACCCTGCTGCGGATGATCGCCTCCCCGAACCTGTGCTCGCGGGCCTGGGTGACCGAGCAGTACGACCGGTACGTGCAGGCCAACACGGTGCTGGCCCAGCCCGAGGACGCCGGCGTCCTGCGGCTGTCGGCCTCCGGGCTCGGCATCGCGCTGGCCACCGACGGCAACGGCCGCTACGCCCGGCTGGACCCGTTCGCCGGGGCGCAGCTCGCCCTGGCCGAAGCGTGCCGCAACGTCACCGCGGCCGGCGCCGAGCCGATCGCGGTGACCAACTGCCTGAACTTCGGCTCCCCCGAGGACCCGGAGGTCATGTGGCAGTTCGCCCAGGCCTGCGCCGGGCTCGCCGACGCCTGCCGGCGGCTCGGCCTGCCGGTCACCGGCGGGAACGTGTCCTTCTACAACCAGACCGGCTCGGCGCCGATCCATCCGACGCCGGTCGTCGGCGTGCTCGGCCTGTTCGACGACGTCACTCGCCGCACCCCCATCGGCTTCACGGACGAGGGCGACGCGCTGCTCCTGCTGGGCGACACCCGGGACGAGTTCGGCGGCTCCGAGTGGGCCTGGGCGACCCACGGCCATCTCGGCGGGACGCCGCCGGCCGTCGACCTGGAACGGGAGAAGCTGCTCGGCGAGATCCTCGTCGGGGGCTCCCGCGAAGGGCTGCTCACCGCGGCCCACGACCTCTCCGAGGGCGGGCTCGCCCAGGCGCTGGTCGAGTCCTGCCTGCGAGGCGGGCACGGGGCACGGATCGAGCTGCCCGCCGGGGCGGACGCGTTCGTCGAGCTGTTCAGCGAATCGGCCGGACGGGCGGTCGTCGCCGTCCCCGCCGCCGAGCAGGACCGTTTCGCGCGGCTGTGCGCGGACCGGGGCCTGCCGTGCCGGCAGATCGGCGTCGTGACCGACGGCGAAGCCGACCGCGGCAGCGGAAACGGCGTTGGCAACGGCAACGGCAACGGCGGAGGCGGAGGCGGAGGCGGAGGCGGAAGCCTGAACGTCGCCGGCGAGTTCGCCATACCGCTGGACGAGCTGCGGGCGGCCCACGAGGGCACGCTGCCCCGCCTGTTCGGCCGCGGAGCCTGAGGCCACGGAGCCTGAGGCCACGGCCCGAACGCGGGTCGGTGCGGGCCCGGACGCGGCGCGGTCGATGTCCGGTTAAACAATTGAATTGAGCCTTACAAAACAATCAGAAACGCGCCCACAAGCCCCTTCCTGGCGACCAACAGCCGCCACCCACACCCAAGCCAAGCCAGCCCGACAAATCATCGGCTTCCGGACACCCAAAAACAACCGTGGGGGGGTGTTTGTTGT
>NZ_CASGGV010000334.1:0-30101 GCF_949319125.1 Frankia sp. Hr75.2
TAAGAGGGCGTTTGATCTGCCCCGATTGCGGCTTATGTTTTAGTAGGTGCCTCGCCAGGTTGGGGTGGTCTCGTCTGTTATGCGCCTGACGAGGTTGTCGATCGCGGTAATGTGGATCATCGCTTCGGAGCTGGTGGGGAGGTTCTCGTAGTCGCGGGCCAGGCGGCGGCGCAGCATGAGCCAGCCCAGGCTGCGTTCGACGACCCAGCGTCGTTTCACGACGTGGAAGCCGGGGGTCCCGGTTTTTCTGGGAACGACTTCGACGTCGATGCCGAGGGTGGCCCCGTGTTCGATGGCGGTGTTTTTGAAGCCGGTGTCGACCCAGGTCTTGGATATCGCCTGGTAGGTGTTCTTGGCCTGGTCGAGCAGGCGTATTCCGATGGTGTTGTCCGACAGATGCGCGGCGGCGACGGTCACGGCGAGGATCAGGCCGAGGGTGTCGGTGACGATGCCCCGCTTCCGGCCGACGATCTTCTCGCTGGCGTCCGTGCCCTGGCTGGTCAGGGGTACGTTGGTGGAGGTCTTGACGCTCTGGGTGTCGAGGATGCACGCGGTCGGTTCGGGGGTGCGGCCGGCCTTGGCTCGGGCCAGGCCGGTCAGGTCGTAGTTGAACTGGGCGAAGATTCCCTCGTCCCGCCAGGCGGCGAAGTAGAAGTAGACGGTGCCGTGCGGCGGGAAGTCGTGGGGCAGATATTTCCAGGCGATCCCTGTCCGGTTGACATACAGGATCGCGTTGAAGATCTCACGCAGCTCGACCTGGGCTGGCTGGCCGGTGGGCCGGCGGTCGAGCCGGGCCTGGCGCCAGGTGTGCAGGGTCGGGGCGATCAGCGCCCACCGGGCGTCCGACAGGTCGCTGGGGTACGGCTTGCGCTGGTTCACGACAGACGCTCATACCTCAAACCGTGTGACCGAACGTGTCCGTTCGACCAGTCGGGAGCTTCCATCTCATCACCACACCAGACGGAATCCGAGGAGCATCTACCGGTTGAACGGACACCCCGATCATCGTCTCGGGGTACACGAACATGCCCCTACGGCGCAGAACACATCAAAAAACGCCGGACCCAAAAACGACTTATCCTCATCAGGGCTACCTGAACGCCCTCTGACAGGGTGTTTGATCCTGTGGGTTCTGTTTGGTTCGGGTTTAGGTTCCTCGCCAGGTTGGGGTTGATTCGCCGGTGGCGCGGCGGGCCGTGAGGTCGATCATCGCAAGGTGGATCATGGCTTCGGAGCGGGTGGGGTGGGTTTCGTGGTCACGGGCGAGACGTCGGTAGGACATGAGCCAGCCGAAGGTTCGTTCCACGATCCACCTGTGCGGAAGAGGAATGAACCCTTTGGCGGCGGGGTCACGGCGGACGGTTTCGACATCGATACCCAGCCCGGCGGCGTGTTCGATGACCGTGGTGCGGTAGGCGCTGTCGGCCCAGGCTTTACGGATTCCGGGATGGGTGGCGGCGGGAGTGGTCAGCAGGTGGAGGCCGGCACGGCTGTCGGAGGTGCCGGCGGTGGTGACCAGGACGGTGAGGAGCAGTCCGAGGGTGTCGACGATGATGGTCCGTTTTCGTCCGATGATCTTTTTGCCGGGGTCGATGCCCTGGGTGGTGGCGGGAACGGTGGGGGCGGTCTTGACGCTCTGGGAGTCGACCACGCAGGCGGTGGGTTCGGGGTTGTGGCCTGCGGCGGTGCGGACGTGGCGGCGGGTCATGGTGACGAGCTGGTCGAGGATGCCATCGTTGTGCCAGTGGGCGAAGTAGCCGTAGACGGTTTCCCAGGGCGGGTAGTCGTGGGGCAGGTAGCGCCAGGGGATACCGGTGCGGTCGACGTACAGGATGGCGTTCAGGATGCTGCGCAGATCGTGTGTCGGGGTGCGGCCGATGTTCAGGCCTTTCTGGTGGCGTTCGGCGCGCCAGGCGGTGAGCACGGGTTCGACCAGCCTCCACCGGGCGTCGGATAGGTCGCTGGGGTAGCGTCGCTGCTCGGTCATGGTGGTGGCTTTCCGCGGATCGGCCATATGGCTACCCGGACTTCTCTGCGTCACCGGTAAAAGTGGTAGACCGTCCGATGGCGGGATGAGACAGGATCCTTCTGTGCGAACACCGCACCGCCATAAGCGTTTTACCGGTCAGATCGTCTCAAATTGCACATGGATCTCGGCGATTACGTGCTATGTGTGATCGTCGACGGAAAATGAACCGGCCGGTAGTCCCCGATGAGGGATCAAACACCCTGCAAAAGGCCAGGTCAACGCCGGTGGCCGAGTTCTGGAACCCCACAGGAAGGTCCTGCTCCGCTGCCGACCACGAGGAAGTCTGTTGTGCAGTCCCAATTAGTCATTTGGATCGCGTCCTGCCTTGTGGGTGCGCTGCCGCACAGATTCTCGGTTACCGTCGGATCCACAGTTCTTCGGGCAACAACGAGCCGTTGCCGTACTGCACGAGACCACCGACGTTCTTCCCGGCCAAGGCGCTGGGCGCAGCCCGCACGAGAAAGATCACCGGAACCAGCTCGGCCAGCCGCTGCTGCACGGCGGCGTAGAGCGCCTTGCGTTCGGCCTCGCCGGTCGCCGTCCGGGCGGCCTGGAGGTCGGTGTTCAGGGCCTCGTCGTTGACGCCCGAGATGTTCGCGTCCGACTGCCCGTTGAAGGCATTCCACAGCCGTGGCTCGGGGTCGACGAAGAAGACCCCCGAGAAAATCGCGTCGAAGTCGTGGCTGGTGCGCAGGGCAGCCGACCGTGCGTGGTCGACGACGTCGATCTGGACAGACACGTTTCGGAACGCGCTGAGCTGCGCCTGGATGCCCTCCGCCAACGCCTTGCTGTCGGCCGTGGGGGAGACGGTTAGCGTGAACGACACCGGCTTGCCCGCGGCGGCCAGCTCGTCGAACAGCCGCTGCGCCGTGTCGCGGTTCGGCGTCGTCAGTGGGGTGTCCGTGTAGAACGTCGATTGCTTGCTGAACAACGTGTCCGCGACCTGTCCGGCGCCGTTGTAGGCCGCCAGGTTCAGTGCCTGCAGGTCGCTCGCGTACGCGAGCGCCTGACGAGCTCGGACGTCATTGAACGGTGCCCGGCGCTGGTTCAGCGCGACGTACACCCCTCCACTCAGCTGCATGACGTTGGTCCGCAGCCCCGCCTCTGCCGCGCGCGAGACGTTCCACCAGTGCGACTCGATAGCGACGTCGGCGCCACCGCTGACCACCGTGTTGAGCCGCTGGCCGCCGTCGAGTGCCACGCGCAGGGTCAGGCGGTCGAGATAGGGCTTGGGTGCGTCCCAGTACCGCGGATTCTTGACCAGCTCGATGGCGTCCTGCCTGGTCCAGCGCTCCAATGTGAACGGGCCCGCGCCGATCGGGTGCGCGTCGAACGCCTGCTGGCCCGCCGCCAGCGCAGCAGGCGACGCGATCCAGTTCATCGAGGAGATGACGACGATCTGGGCGAACTTCGGGATCGGCGCGGTCAGCGTGATCCGAAGCGTCCGCGGGTCGATCACCTCGGTCGATCCGACCAGCGACGCGTCCGCTGCGGACGCCCCGGGGACCGTCTTGAGCCGGTCCCAGTTGTACTTGACGGCTGCTGCGTCCAACGGGGTGCCGTCGGAGAACACCAGCCCCGGGCGCAGCTTCAACTCGAACGTCGTGCCGTTGTCCGAGGTCGTGAAGGACTCGGCCATCCGGTACCGGACTTCTCCGGACGCCGGATCGTCGGTCAGCAACGTCCCGTAGAGCGCATTGCCCAGCACTGCGGTACTCGCGTACGCGTTGAAGAGCATCGCGGGATCGAGACTGCGTGCGTCGCTTAATGTCAACACACGCGCAGTACCGCCCGGCACCGGCTCGCCGTCAGCGGCTGCCGAACTACCGGCGGGCGAAGCGCCACCGCCACAGGCCGCCAGGACAAGGAACAGACAGCAGGCCACGGCGGCCAGGGGGAAGCCCCTCTTGGTCGGCATGATGCACCTCTCAACTACGTTGGCGATGGAGGAGGGGTGGAGCAAACGACGAAGGCTGCGGTGCGTGGCGGATCCGCGCGTAGACCGGGCTGATCCCGGTGGTACGAGCCGGCCCTACGACGTCCTCGCACCGACGAGGTCCTCGCACGACGGCCCGGAGCGACCGATGGGATCGCGGAGGCGATGGCCGACGCCACCGAGATCACGACGGACAGCAGCAGGGCGAGTCTCGCGAGTTCTACCGGCGAGCCGGGGGCAGGCCCGCCTATACACGGACCGTGAATTGTGAATCTATACCGCGAATCGCCATTGTCGCAAGCGTGATCTGGTCTCGTCGTCGTCCTCACCGAGCACGTTGCGGGCCATGGCCACGGAAAGCAAGAATTTGGCCGAAAAGGATGGAGACAGGGATGGCCCGATGCTGGAAAATTCCGACCGGCGCCACCGCTCGGGAGTCGGAGCGGGATGACCCCGTGTACTGTCGCGGTGGCGGCGACCGCGACGGCAAATGGCGGGCCTGATCGGCGGACGGTGACGCCGTAGCATATTTCGGGCAGAGTGCCGCGAGTCCGTTCGGTGCTTTAAGTACGAAGGTACCCAGGGGCGCAAGCACATTCACGTGTACCCTGCACCCAGACCGGCGCTATCGGACGGTCGATGGGCGAACCGTGACGCTGCCTGGTAAAGCCCTCCTGACCGAGAGAAGGAGCTGGAAACTATCACCCTGGGTGACGGCGCCAGCTCCCTATCCTACCTCCACTATCAGCCCAGCCGGTAGTCAGCTAACCGGCGGCTCCGACTTCCGTGGCTCGCCGATCTCCTCGAAGACCCAGGGCGTTGCATTAGCGAGATCGAGGGCCTCGCTGATGGGCATGGCCGTAGTGCCGGCACGCTTCATCAAATCGCCAAGAACATCCTCGATATCATCGGTCTCGATCTCATACAGGGCAAGGTATCGTTGCGGGGCCACCTGGGCGGCTTCCGGCGGGAGTCCATCCACCCTGCGGAACCGCTGGGCCGACTCGATGCCGTCGACGGCCACAAGGTCACCCAAGTGCTGTTGGTCGTACCACTCGTTGTATTCATCCTCTTTCCCGGCCGTCGGCTCGCTGAGAACAACGAGTCTGTATCGGCTCACTTTCCACCTCCTATAGGGCGCTGCTGCGGTGTCCCTTGGCGAAGTCGACGATCGGGATGTCGTGGTTGGCGGCGAACCGGCGGACCGCGGTCACGAAGCCCTCGATGATTGACGCCAGCGGGGCGGTGGAAGCAACCCGCATACCGGACCGCAGACACACGCTCGTCGGGCTGGGGCGAAGCCCCGTTAGCTGCATTCGACGTCGATCACGGCGAGTTGCGCCCCGACCGGGTAGACAGCCTCAGGCTCGGCGTCTCCATGCCGGAGCACGCCGGTGGCCGGTGAGAGTACCTCCGTCTCGACCTTGTCGGTCCCGACGAGGTAGAGCGGCTGCTCCTCGTTGACGTGCTCGCCGTCCGCGACCAGCCACTCTATGAAGGTGCCCTCGACCGCCGCCATGGTGAGCTTGGGCATCCGAACCGGAACGATGTCGGTCACTTGACGTACTCCACGGAAGCACGGGCTGCTGCCGTGATGCGGTCGACGCTCGGGTACACAGCGGCCTCGAGACCCACGGCCGCGGGGATCGGCCGGTACCGAGACGCGACACGCTGGACCGGCGCCTTGAGTTGTCCGAAGAGCTCCGAGTTGATGCGTGTGGCGATCTCCGCGCCCGGTCCGGCAAACTCAACCGCGTAGTGCACCATAACCGCCCGGCCCGTGCGGCCCACCGATTCCAGGACAGCCTCCGTGTCGAGCGGGACCAGCGTGCGCAGGTCGAGCACCTCGGCGTCGATGCCCTCGGCGGCGAGTTGCTCGGCGGCCTGCAGCGAGTCGAATACGCCGCGGCCGTAGGTGATGAGGGTGACGTCGCTGCCGCTGCGCTTGATGTCGGCGGTGCCGATCTCGACGACGTGGTCGCCGGCCGGAACTTCACCGCGAATGCCATAACAGGCGATCGTCTCGACGAAGATGGACGGATCGGGATCGAAGATGGCCGCCTTCAGCAGGCCTTTAACGTCCGCCGGCGTGCTCGGCACGATCACCTTCAGGCCGGGAACATGCATGAACCAGCTCTCGAGGGACTGCGAGTGCGTGGCCCCCGACCCCAGTCCGCCGAACGTCGCGGTTCGCACCGTGAGCGGGCACGACGTCCGGTTTGCCGACATGAAGCGCGCCTTCGCCGCGATGTTGACGATCTGGTCCATTGCGATCGCGATGAAGTCCATGATCATGATCTCGGCGACGGGGATCTGACCTTCGAGAGCCGCACCGATCGCTGCACCCGCGATTGCCGCCTCGGAGATCGGAGTGTCCAGGACCCGACTCTTGCCGTGCTTGGTCGACAACCCGCTGGTCGCGCCCGACACGCCGCCGCCCGGGTCGGCCAGGTCCTCGCCCAGGAGGAAAACGCGTGGATCGGCGGCCAACGCCTCGTCGAGCGCTTCGTTGATCGCGCCGACGACCGTCAGGGTCTTTGTGTCAGCGATAGTGGTCATGCCGGAATGCCTTTCATGTCGACGAAGAAGTCCTTCTCGAGCTCGTCGAGCCCGGGTACGGATGCGGCCAGAACCTCCTGGAGCGCCGTATCGACTTGCTGCGTCGCCTGCTCGTCTATGGCGGCGAGTTCGTCCTCTGACGACACGCCGTTGTCGAGGAGCTTCTGCCGGTAGCGCGGGATGGGATCGACCGCCTCAGCGGCGGCGAGTTCGTCCGGTGGCATGTATGACATCTGGTCCCCGGTATAGTGGCCTTTGAAGCGGAAGGTGACGCATTCCAGTAGCGTCGGACCACCGCCGCCGCGGCTCCGTTCGGCGGCCACGGTGACCGCCTGGTACACCGCCTCCGGGTCGTTGCCGTCGATCCGCAAGCCCGGCATCGCGTACGCGAGCGCCCGGTCGGCGACCTGGTCGATGTGCATCGTGTCGCCGATCGGCGTCATCTCCGCGAAGAGGTTGTTCTGGCAGACGAAGATGACCGGCAGCTGCCAGGTCGACGCGAGGTTCATACCCTCGTGGAACGACCCGGTGTTCGTCGCGCCGTCGCCGAAGCAGACGGCCGCGACTCGGTCACTCCCCTGCTGCACGGCCGCCAAGGCCAGCCCGACGGCGACCGGGACGCCCGCACCGACGATGCCGGTGCAGAGCATGACCCCCTGCTCGGGTGCGGTGATGTGCATCGTCCCGCCCTTGCCACGAGATGCGCCGACGCTATGGCCGAGCACCTCACCAATCACCTGGGTCAGCGGCACGCCCTTGCCGATCAGGTCGTGCAGCCCGCGGTAGGTCGTGACCAGCCGGTCGTCGGTGCGAAGGGCGGCCCCCATGCCAGCGGGAATTGCCTCCTGACCCCGCGACGGCCAGATGGTGGCGGCGAACTCCCCCCGCAAGATGCCCCGGCGCAGGCGTTCATCGCAGGCGGCGGCGAGCGTCATCGTCGTGTACATCCGCCGGGCGACGTCCTGACTCACGGCAGTCGTCGATATGACTGTCATTCAAGACTCCTTCTGGGCTAGCTCCCCATGTTCCTTCTGACTCCGGCGTCGGTTGGCGGGCACGGGTCATGTTGTTGTCAGTCCCTGTCGCGGTCCGGACGCCCCGTTTCTCGAGGACGAGGCCGTCCTTCTCGACGTGCAGCCGGCAGGCCAGACGCACGGGAGGACTCCGCACCCGCTTGGCCATCCGGAGTCTCATCGCATCGGACTCCTCCTGAGTCATCGGCTCAGCAGCCAGCTCGTCGCCCACGATCTTGGTGAAGCAGGACATGCATTCAGCCTGGCCCCAGCACTTGGTTGGCCAAGTGATTCCCTGTCGCCAAGCCGCCGCGGCCACGGACTCCTTCTCATGTACCTCGATCCGGATGCCCGAGGGCTCAACGGTCACCCAGGGCACGGAACACACCACCCCTCACCGAGTCGCGTCTCCAGCCGGCCGAGTGCTGTAGTCAGCTGCGAGTCGGCGGTCCAACTCCTGGTGCATATTGCTGATGGTCTGCTCCCACAGCTGCGACAACCGGGTCTCGGAGATGCTCTTGGACTTGATCCCGCGCTGCAGGCGCTCCAGGTTTTCGAAGTCCTGGCGCGGGATCAGACCCCAGTGGTCCGTGTCGTCCGTGTCGAAGCGTCCGGTGAGCTCGGCGCGCTCCGGCTCCTGCCCGGCCGGGTACGTGGTCACCGACCAGACCTCGAAGCGGCACCATTCCGGGTCGTCGTTGTAGGGCCGCACCCGATAGTTCAGCGAGTTGGCGTACATGGGCAGCATCAGGTAGTTGGGAAACAGGAAGATGTCCCCGCCCCAGAGCCTCATCGCCGCCGGATCCGACACCGGGTTCGGGATGCCGGCACCCTTCCAATACTCGAAGAGTGCCTGGATGGCCTTACCGGCGAACTCCGGATCCTTGGGGTCGAGCTCGCCCGCCAGTCCCTCGAACACGTGGATGTCGCGCTCGAGCGCCATCGCGTCCTGACCCGATTGGAGCACGCGGTGGAACTCGATGAAGTCGGACTTGTCCTCCGCATCCTCGACCTCTGCGCCGGGACGGCCGCCGTAGCTCTCCTTGGCGTCGCCGCTCTGGAAGCGGCCGTGTCCGTTCACGAACGCCGTGTACTCGAAGGCTGCCAGATCGGTCTCGTCGCTGTCGTCCTGGTCGAAGGTGTAAAGCTGGGGATGGGTCTGCTTCAGATGCCAGCCCTCGAAGAACGCCTCCTGGGCCAGCTTCCAGTTGCAGTTTATTATGGCTTCCTTCCACCACTTCACCCGCATGTTCCCGACGCCGACCCCGCTGAGGATCTGTGCCGCCGGAAACAGCGCCTCGAGCAGTGGCGGCGCATTGTGGTCCATGTTTATCCACACATGCCCACCCCACGTCTCCACGAGACACTCGCGCAGGGCGAGATCGTCGGGACGGAGCACCTCATCGGAGAAACCTTCCCGTCCGAAGATGTGTGAGCACTGCCCGTCGGTCTTCCACCGCCAGCCATGGAACGGACACGCGATCTGCCCACCAGGGAACCGGCCTGCGCCCACAGCCAGTTGGGTGGCGCGGTGCCGGCAGGCGTTGTGCAAGGCCTTCACCGACCCGTCCTCCTGCCGGACGATCAGGATGGACTGGCCGACGACCTCGTACTCGACGAAGTCTCCCGGCTCAGGGATCTCTTCCTCGCGCGCAGCCATCTGCCACACATGCGGCCAGAGCTTCTCCTTCTCGAGGTCGTAGAACTCTCGGGAGTAGTAGCGCTCGGCGGGCACGTGTAATGAGTCGTTCATGTGGAATGGAACCTTGGAATTCACCTCATCGCCGTTGGGCCCAGCGGCCAGGGCCTGCTCGATCTCGCGCGCGGCGGGTCGGGGGCCAGTCAGGGTCATCGTTGGTCGCCTTTCTCTGGGGGAGCTGTAGCTGGTCGTCTGGTGCCAGGCCGACGGATTGTCCCAATCGAGACGGGAGGTGTCGATGGAGCGGGCACGGTAGCGGACTCGGCCGCATGCTGTGCCGCGATCCAGCCGAAGGCAAATGTCGCACCGATGCTCGCCCCAGCGCCGGGGTAGTGCCTGCCCATCACCGAGGCAGTGCCGTTTCCGGTCGCGTACAACCCCTCGATGGGACGGCCTTTCTGGTCCACGACCCGTGCGTGTTCATCGGTGAGCAGGCCACCGGAGGTGCCCACATCTCCGGGGTAGAGAGCGACGGCGTAGAACGGTCCCTTTTCGATGGTGCCGACACACGGATTAGGCTTGACCGTGGGGTCGCCGTAAAAGCGGTCGTAGGCGCGCTCGCCCTTGTGGAAGTCGGGGTCCTGGCCATGCGCGGCACTCCGGTTATACCGATCGACCGTCTGGCGTAGGTGCGCCGGATCGATGCCACAGATTCCCGCCAGCTCTTCGATCGTGTCCGCGCGTTTCATGTAGCCGCTGGAGATCCAGTCCTTCGGGGTAATCCGCCCAGGAGTCTGGCCCCAGAGATAGCGATTGCGGTTGCGTGAATCGGTGATCCACCAACTGGGCACCGCCGACGCGTTGGCCTCGTGCCGCTTGTACATCTCACGGCCGACCTCCATATAGGACGCAGCCTCGTTGCAGTACCGGTCGCCGTCGCCGTCAACCATGATCGCGAACGGCTTCGAGCGCTCGAAGACGGCGAACAGCGGGTACCCGTTGGGGAGTATCGAGGAGGGGATCCACCATGCCTCGTCCATCAGATCGACCGCGGCTCCAAGGCGCATCGCGGTCTCGATCACCTCGCCGGTGTCCCCGGGGTTGGCGGATGTCCACTCCGCGGAGGAGGGCTGGCGCCCGTGCTTCTGGCGCATTTCCGCGTTGCGCGCGAAACCGCCGGCCGCGAGCAGGACCCCGCGCCGTGCACGCACTCGGCGGGCCTGGCCTCCGTGCTCGACAATCCCACCGACGACCCTGCCGTCCTCGACGATGAGGTCAGCAAGCGGACTGTCCGTCCAGATCGGAATACCGGCCCGCTGCAGGCTCATCAGCATGTATCCCTGCAGTGCCGCCCCCGAGCCACGCACCTGCCGGCCACGCGCGGTGGCCCACAAATACCGGCCCACCACCTTGGCCACTGTGCGTACACTCTTCATCGTCCGCGGAGCGACCGCGAGCGGTGCGATGTCGTTCGTGTAGGCCGGCAGCGGTGGGAGGCCTTCGGCGATCCGGAGCTTGGACTCCCACGGCCCGAGCAGGCCAGTGTCGAACAGCTCGGGTTCGATGGCTCGCCCGCGAGCCTTGCCGCCCGGACGTTCGTCGTAATAGTCCGAGTAGCCTTCGCAGTGCCGCAACGGCACGCCGGCGTCGGTCAGGAACTCGACCAACGGCTCGACGGCATCAAGGAAGGCTTCGGTACGGGCCCGTGACGTCGCAGGTCCTTCGTCACCGACGACGGCGGCAAAGTAGTTCCGGGCGTCCTCTCGGCTGTCCTCGACCCCCGCCCGGCGGGATACCGGATTGTCGGGAAGCCAGAGGACCCCGCCGGACATCGCTGTGGAACCGCCGATCTTGTCGGTCTTCTCGACGATGAGCGTCTGCAGGCCCCTCGAATGCGCAGCGAGACCCGCACACAACGCACCGCCGCCACTGCCGACCACCAGGAGGTCGGTGACGTAGTCCCAGCCGTCGGCGGTGGTCATGAGCTCACCTTCTGTACGGCGAACGTCATCGCGTACCTGCACCGGGCGACGTCCTGACGTGCTGCTGTGGTTGATACGACTGTCATCGAAGACTCCTTGTCAGCCAGATCCGAAGCGATGCACGTGGTCAAAGGGCTCGCACACCCAAGTAGCTGCTCTCCAGTACCTCCCGGCTTCGACTCAGCTCCGCCGAGCCGCCTTCGAGCACCAGATCGCCGTGGCTATCGATTGCCTCATCTCACTGGAAGAATGTCGTGCCACTGGAGGAAGACTGTGCGAGCCGTGGCCCAAACGTCATTGGCTGGTGAAAATGCGGAACAGGTCTGAGGGCAGCAGATCGTCGGCGTGGCGTTCGCGCCCGGATGAGACGGCCCCCAGGTAGGAGTAGTCGGCGGCCTCGAGCATGAACGGCACCACCCGATTCCGCTCTCGACAGAGACGAAGTTCAGGCGGGGGAAGCGCTGCAGCACGCCGGATGAGATGAGATCCGTGCACTGGATTCCGTTCTTAAAGAACAGGTCGACGGCTAAATAGGTGACGAAACCGGCGATGCCGTGCACGGCGATCCGATCGGCATTGATCTGCGCTTTCCTACTGCTACTGCCCTCGCCGCCGCCGATGTGGAAGTGCAGCGGCATGTCCGCGTCCTGCGCGGTTGAGTACAGCGGATCCCAATACCGGTCACGCGCGGAGGCAGGCCGAAACGGTGCGGTTCCCCCGTGAACAGAATTGACTTGAACCCCAACTCGGTACACCGCTCGATCTCGGCCACTGACGCCTACACATCTCAGAACGGCAAGGACACGTTGGGAATCAACCGCCGCGGGGCAACCGACACCAACTCATGCCGGAAGTCGTTGTACGCCAGCACGCATTCCAGCTGCAGCTTCCCGTCGTTCATGCTCAGGAACCACTGAGCTCCGAACCCCGCGATGTTCGGATACGGGACCTGCGCCCAGGTATCCGCCTGGTCCATGTACTTGATCCGTTCGGCCGAACTGTAGGCGCCGGGGTGAACCTCGTCGAACCCCGGAGGGTAGCTCGCCAGAAAGTCCTCCCAACCGGCCGGAGCCGACACACCCACCATGTCGATCTTCACGTCATTCAGAACCCACACGTCTCGACCGTCCTTGTCGCGAAACACGTGCGGCACTCGCTCCACATCCTTCGACGCCACCCGGCTGGTCCACACGTCGGCCGGCTCGGTGATATGACTATCGGCCTCAATGATCAACGCGGTCATCTCAATGCTGTCCCCTCATGTCTTCCGGCTCGATCTTTCAGTCGGTACCAACGCCCGGATCAACTCGCGATCAACTCCTCCCTTGCGATCTTGTTGATCAAGGTGCCCACCCCCTCGACGGTGACGGTCATGACGTCGCCCACGTCGACCCGCGACACCGGAACCGGAGTGCCCAAAGCGATCAGGTCGAACCGGCGCAAGGTGAACAGTTGCGAGGCCCAGCTGATGGTCTCCAGCACGTCCCAGGTGTAGTCCGCCGTATTGCCCAGCTGGCTCGGTACACCGTTGACGGACCCGCTGATCACCAATCCCTCCCTAACCTGGTCCGGGCTCACATCCGTATCAATCCAGGGGCCGAATGAGGCGAACGTGTCCACCGACTTAGCACGCATGAAGTCCATGTCCTCCACCCCTTGATCGGTCAGAGTCATGTCATTCACACAGGTGAACCCGAGAATCGCATCACGAGCACCCTCAGGACTGACCCGCCGAACATCGCGACCCAGAACCACACCCAGCTCCGCCTCACCATCCAACGTGTTCGGCATATCGAACGGCTTGATGATCGAACATCCATGCGCATTGACTGACGTGATCAGCTTGGAAGTGAACTTCGGCGACGTCTGACGGGCCACCTCGGGCTCGCGACCGAAGCGAAACGCACCCAATACAGCCAGAATCTTCGTCGGCTCAACCGGCGCCAGAAACTCCACATCACCAATCGCCACGCGCTCACCAGTACGCTCAGCGCGCTCGGGCTCGCCCTCACCAAGCAGGTAC
Organism: Frankia sp. Hr75.2; assembly: GCF_949319125.1. NCBI lineage: Bacteria > Bacillati > Actinomycetota > Actinomycetes > Frankiales > Frankiaceae > Frankia > Frankia sp. Hr75.2. The sequence continues at coordinate 13,182 of NZ_CASGGV010000334.1, forward strand.
AACTGCTCACCATCGACGTGACAAAAACGCGGCACGCCACCAACACGGACACGGGCGAAACGCATACAGAAACTCCTTCAGGTCGATCGGTCGGCATAGACGCCGCAGGTCATTCGCGGACCGCTCCAGCACCTGGTGCCACTCCAGCACCTGTGCCATCAGTGGGCCTCGCGACGCACCGACGAAGATTCACCGCCGCGTGTCGCCGCGGGCCGCGCTAACACACGGGCATTGATCGACGCTGGAAAGCTAGTGCTGGGACCGGCAATGTTCGCCCTGTCCGCAATGTTCGCCCTGTCCGTCGTGGCCAGGTGGATGGATGGCAAGGCGCCGGGATCCGCCGCGTAGCAGCGCTCCTCGAGGATTCCGGCAACGCCGCCGGGGCACGGCGGGCAGGGTAAACGTTGCCGGTCCCAGCACCAGGAAGGTCTCAGAATCCCAGCGATCCGACCACCTCATGTGGCTCCACGACCGCAGCAGCACCCCCACTCGTATGGTTATCCATATGACCGGTTGTCCGGCAGTCTAGCGAGGTGTGATGCCAAGCACAATGCCCTCGTATAAGCCAGATCGGGAGTCTCGTCGGTGGCCGCGTTGCACCATGTCGGGTTTGGTGTGGCCGTCCCGTTTGAGCACAATTACTCCCGTCTGCGAAGGTCGGTGCGCAGGTCAGACGGGGGTGCGATGGCGAGGAGATCCTGGTGCACTGGCACGCGCCTCACACACCACCAGCCCGCCCGGACATCCGGGCGGGCTGTGGCGTTCCTGGGCCCCGTAGACGGCGCCCTCAGATGGACGCGGAGCGCCGTTCGGATACCGGCCGGAGTGACGCCGGGACGGGGGTTTGGCCGACCCGCCCCTGGGTACTAGGCGAATTGGGGTGCCGCGGGGCTGCCATCTCGCACGACAGTGGCCTACGGCGCCCCGCCCGGCCGCCGACCCCACTCTGTCAATCCCGGGCCGGCGGTCTGGAGACGTTGCCCCCGGCGCCGTTGGCGTCATCTCGGCCCTGGAGGTGGCCCTCCGTCCGGGGCGGAGCCGGCGATATCCGCACACCCGGGCGGGACCATCGGCCCGCTGGACACCACCGGCGGGCCGTGGCCGTTCCGGGGGCGAGGACGGCGCCCTGAGATCGACGGAGACGGCCGACCAGCCAGGTGCTCGCCATGTCCGCGACGGTGGCCAGCGCGCTCGGCGAGCACGCCGACGCCGCCCGGACGGCGGACATGGCCGCGTCGCTGGCCGTCGAGGCGGGTGACGCCCAGGCGGCCGGGCTCGCGTGGTCGGTCGCCGCCGGCGCACTGGCGAAGCAGGACGGCCGGACACGGGCGTCGCTGGACGTGGATCGCACGGTTCGGGACCTCCACGGGTCTCGTGTCCGAGGCCCCGGGTGGTGCGGCTACATCAGCCGGGGCCGCCCTACATCGGGTGATGCAAGGCGCCGCGACGCGAGCACTGGGAAGTCGGCGCGCACGGCGGCCAGCCTGGCCCGGTCGAGCACCGCCCGCAGGGTCTGCGGGCCGGTACCGGCCCGGGCCAGCACGGTGCCCCACGGGTCGACGACGAGGCTGGTGCCGGCCAGCTCCACTCCCCCGTGCCGGCCGACGGCGTTGCAGGCGACGACGAAGACCTGGTTCTCGACCGCCCTGGCCCGCACCAGCAGCTCCCAGTGCTCCAGGCGGGCCAGCGGCCAGGCCGACACCACCACGACCACCTCGGCGCCGCGGTCGACCAGCAGCCGGAACAGCTCGGGGAACCGCAGGTCGTAGCAGGTGGCCAGACCGACGGCCCCGAGCGACGTCGGCGCGACGAACACGTCGTCGCCGGCGGTGAGCAGCGTCGCCTCGGCGGATTCGTGGCCGAACAGGTGGATCTTGCGGTACCGGCCGAGGAGGGCTCCGTCCGGGCCGGCGAGGGCGGTGGTGTTGTGCAGCGCCCCACCGGGAGCGCGCTCGACGATGCTGCCGGTGACGATGTGCAGGCCGCGCCCGGCCGCCACCTCCCGCAGCGCGCCGATCGTGGGGCCGGCCAGCTCCTCGGCATCCTCGCTGTAGCGGTCGAAGTGGAAGTAGCCGGTGCGCCACAACTCGGGCAGGACGACCAGGTCGGCCTCGCCCGCGCCGAGCCCGCGCAGATCGGCCAGGACCCGCGCGCCGCGGTCGGCCGGCGACTCGTCGTCTGGGCAGGCGATCTGGAGCAGCACCACCCGCACGGACGCACCGGTCACGCCCCCATGCTGTATCAGCCGTGCCGGCCTGTCGACGGTCGTCCGGCGGCGAAGGTCAGCCCCGGAGACAATGTTGACTGCGCCATACAATTAGATGATTCTGTGAGGGGCGTCACCCGACGCACGATATGCCCAGGCCAGACGGTTGGGCCGGGGGCGTGCGTCGGCACGCACCGGGCAGGACGGCGACAAGGAGCACGGACCGTGGCGGACGCATCCGAGATCACAGCGCCCTCGAGGACGCCGGCAGACCGGCGGCCCCGCGCGACCGCGCTGGCGACCGCACCGGCGGGGGCGCGGCGATGACGACGGTGACGACGGAAACCAGCGACGCCGCCGGCGACGTCTACTACGACCCGTACGACTTCGAGATCGACGCCGACCCGTACCCGGTGTGGCGGCGGATGCGGGACTCCGTGCCGCTGTACTACAACGCCAAATACGACTTCTACGCCGTCAGCCGGTTCGACGACGTCGAGAAGGCCATGGGCGAGCCGGACATCTTCCTCTCGGGCCGCGGCACGCTCATCGAGCTGATCAGGTCGGACATCCGCTTCCCTCCGGGCAACATCCTCTTCGAGGACCCGCCCCTGCACGACCTGCACCGCGGCATCCTCGGCCGGGTCTTCACCCCGCGCAGGATGCTCGCGATCGAGCCGGAGGTGCGCGAGTTCTGCGCCCGCTCGCTGGACCCGCTGGTGGCCGCCGGCGACTTCGACTTCATCGCCGACCTCGGCGCCCAGATGCCCATGCGGACGATCGGCATGCTGCTCGGCATCCCCGAGCAGGACCAGGAGGCGATCCGCGACGCCATCGACGAGGGCCTCACCCTCACCGAGGGCGCGCCGAAGCCGCTGCCCGCTGATCCCCTCGCCCGCTCCGAGGGCATGTTCGCCGACTACCTCGACTGGCGGGCGCGCAACCCCTCGGACGATCTCATGACCGACCTGATCACCGCCGAGTTCGAGGACGAGACGGGCACGACCCGCCGGCTGACCCGCGCCGAGGTCCTGACCTACGTGAACATGCTGGCGAGCGCCGGCAACGAGACGACCGCCCGGCTGATCGGCTGGACCGGGAAGATCCTCGCCGAGCACCCGGACCAGTTGCGGCAGGTCGCGCAGGACCGCTCGCTGGTCAACCAGGTGATCGAGGAGGTGCTCCGTTTCGAGGCGCCCTCCCCGATCCAGGCCCGCTACGTCGCCCGGGACGTCGAGGTGCACGGCCAGACGGTGCCGGAGGGCAGTGTCATGGTGCTGCTCAACGGCTCGGCCAACCGCGACGAGCGCCAGTTCGTCAACGGCGACAGCTTCGACATCCACCGGTCGATCAGCCGTCATGTCAGCTTCGGCCGCGGGCTGCACTTCTGCCTGGGCGCCGCGCTCGCCCGCCTCGAGGGACGGGTGGCGCTGGACGAGGTGCTCAAGCGCTGGGACCACTGGGAGGTCGACTACGACCGCGCCGTCCAGGCCCGCACCTCCACCGTCCGCGGCTGGGCGAAGCTCCCGGTCACGGCGACGCCGAGGTGACCCCGCCCGCGCGACGGGCACCGAAGAACGACCGGGGCCGGGACCCGGACGAACGAGTACCGGACGAACAGAGCCGGCCGAGTGAGAGCCGGCAGACCTACTGAGGGAGTGCCTTGACGCTGCAGCGGATCGAGGTCGGGCTGGTCAGCACCGACGAGTCCCTGGCGGAGTTCTACGCCACCACGTTCGGGATGGAGCGCCTGCCCGGCATCGAGGCGGGCCCCGGAGTCGTGCACCGACTGCGGACGTCCGACATCGTGATCAAGGTGATGGTCCCCAAGCGGGCGCCGGCGGCCACCGAGCCGGCCACGCACTTCTTCGCCGCGACCGGGCTGCGGTACATCACCCTCTACTCGGACGATCTCGACGGCATCGTCGAGCGGGCCACCGCCCACGGCGGCAAGGTGACGCACGGCCCCGCGTCCATCGGGCCCGGTGTGCGCATCGCCGTGCTGCAGGACCCGGACGGCAACGCGGTGGAGGTGGTCGAGGGCGCCTCCTGAGGCATCCTCATCCCTGCCCGAGCGGCTCGACGAGTTGGGCTCGCAGCCGCTCAGGCAGGTCGGGGGCGATCCCGGCGGCCTCCTCGAGGTAGCCCTGCACCGACCCGTGCCGCTCGGTGAGGGCCGCCAGCAGCGTGCCCAGTGCCTCCCTGGGCGCGCCGAACACGGCCCGGTAACGCTCGACGTCCACGTCGGTGCCGTCGAGCCGGCGCCGCAGCCGCGCCATCTTGGGGTCGGTGTAGTGGACGGCGCTGAGCTCGAAGTCGTCGAGGATCACCGCCTCGTCGACGCCGAGAAGCGAGAGCAGCAGCGCGGCGGCGACCCCGGTCCGGTCCTTGCCGGCCGTGCAGTGGAACAGGGCCGGCGTCGCGTCCGGCTCGGCGAGCCCGGTGAGGAGTCGGCCGAACGTCGGTGCGCCCGTCTCGGCCATCGCGTCGTAGACGCGCGCGAGGAAGTCCGGCGGCACCTCTGCCAGCCGGCCCGCGACGACGAGATCGGTCAACTCCCTGGTCCGCGCCGCGCTGCCGCCGATGGCGAGCCGCTCGCACCGGACCCCGCCGGGTAGCAGCGACGGCGCCCGCTCGATCTCGGCCTCGGTCCGCAGGTCGTAGACGACCCGCAGGCCGAGTTGCTCGACGGTGGCCAGGTCGGCGGCGGTGAGGCGGTGCAGCGCCGCCGACCGGTAGACCCGGCCCCAGCGCACCCGGCCCCCGCCCGTGGTCGGGTAGCCGCCCAGGTCACGGACGTTGACGGCGCCCTCGAGGCGCACCAGCCGCACCCTGTCCTCGCCCGACCTGTCCTCGCCCGACCCGGGCCCGGGCGTCACCGTCGCTCGATGCGCGCGGCGACGTCCCGCGACATCCGCAGAACTTCGCTCTTCATGTCGGGAACTGTATTCCGACGCCCTGCCCGGGGCCTGGCAGCGGTCCCGCAGAGCCGTTCCAGGGCTCCCACCTGCGTCTTCGGAGACCACCACATCGTCCTCACATGGGTGCCGTCCTACTCTGCCTGGCACATGACCGCGCGCGGCGCCGCCGTGCCCGAACCAGCCAGAGGATCCAATCCGGTGAGTGCGATCAGCGTCGGCCAGGCCGTCCTCCTCGGGATCGTCGAGGGGGTGACGGAGTTCCTGCCCGTCTCCTCCACCGGCCACCTCAAGATCGCTGAAGGGCTGATGGACATCCCCGTCGACGACAGGTCGGTCGTCGCTTTCACCGCCGTCATCCAGGTCGGCGCGATCGCCGCGGTACTGCTGTACTTCTTCGCCGACATCCGGCGCTTCGTCGGCGCCTTCGCGAACGGGCTCGTCGACCGGGAGGCCCGGCAGCGCCACGACTTCAAGTTCGCCTGCTGGGTCTTCTACGCGACGCTGCCCGTGGTCGCCGTCGGGCTGGCCGCCAAGTCCCTGATCGACGGCCCGCTCGCCTCGCTGTGGGTCGTCGCCGGCTCGCTGCTCGCCGGCAGCGCCGTGATGTGGTTCGCCGAACGGTTCGGCCGCCGCAAGCGCGGTGAGGACGACATCGACCTCACCGACGCCATGGCGGTCGGCTCGTCGCAGATCCTGGCACTGCTGTTCCCCGGCTTCTCCCGCTCCGGCGCGACGATGTCGACGGCGCTGGTGCGCGACCTGGACCGGGTGGCGGCGACCCGGCTGTCGTTCTTCCTGTCGATCCCGGCGCTGACCGGAGCCGGGCTCTACGAGCTGAAGGACGCGGTGGGCGGCGGAGTCTCCGTGCTCCCGCTCGCCGTCGGCACGCTGGTGTCGTTCGTCGTCGCCTACGCCTCGATCGCCTGGCTGCTCCGGTACGTCGCCCGGCACTCGTTCGACCTCTTCGTCGGCTACCGGGTCGCCGTCGCCGTCATCCTGATCGGGCTGCTGGCGACCGGCACGCTCACCACGTGACACCGCGGGCCGGCGGCGCCGGCGTCCCCGGCGTGACGATCGGCCCATCCGGCGCGACGGCCGACACGGCGCCGGCCTTCTACGATCGAGCGGTGCGGGTACTGGTCGTGGAGGACGAGAAGCGCACCGCGGACCTGCTCCGCCGGGGCCTGACCGAAGCGGGTTACGCCGTCGACCTGGTGCACGACGGCACGGACGCGGTCTGGCAGGCCGGCGAGATCTCCTACGACGCCATCGTGCTCGACCTGATGCTGCCCGGCCTCGACGGCTTCGAGGTCTGCCGCCGGCTCCGGGCGGCCCGGCGGTGGTCCCCGATCCTGATGCTCACCGCCCGCGGCGACGTCGACGACCGCATCCACGGCCTCGACGCCGGCGCCGACGACTACCTCGCCAAGCCGTTCAGCTTCGGTGAGCTGACGGCCCGGCTCCGCGCGCTGATCCGCCGCGGTGCCGTCGAGCGGCCGGCCACGCTGCGGGTCGGCGACATCCACCTCGACCCCGCCGCGCGGAGCGTGCGGCGGGCCGGCGAGCCCGTCGACCTGTCGGCCAAGGAGTTCTCGCTGCTGGAGCTGCTGATGCGGCGCCCCGGCGAGGTCCTCACCAGGAGCTACATCCTGGATCACATGTGGGACCTCGGCTACGGCGGCACGTCCAACGTGGTCGACCAGTACGTGCGGTACCTGCGCAGGAAGATCGACCCGGCGGACGGCCTGTCGCGCATCGAGACGGTCCGCGGCGCCGGCTACCGCCTCCGCACCGAGACCACCGAGACCACCGACACAGCCGAGACGGGGACGTAGCGCCCGTGCCGCTGCGGGTACGACTGACCCTGCTGTTCGTCCTGGGCACCACGCTGGTACTCGCGGCCGCCGGCGTGCTGTTCTACGCGCTGCTGCGCACCAACCTGCGGAACTCCGTCGACGCGAACCTGCGCACCCGGATGGCCGTGCTCGCCGTGCAGGTCCCCGCCGCGGCGGACCCGGCCGCGCAGCTGCGGGCCTACGGCGCCGGGCCCGCCCAGCTGCTGCGCCCCGACGGCTCCGTCGCCGCCTCGAACGACAGCGCCGGTCCCGAGCCGCTGCTCGAGCCCGAGCAGGTGGCCACCGCGCTCGTCCGCCCGGAGTTGCTCACGTCCGGCGAGCTGCAGGAGCCGGGCGACGATGACGACGACGACGCGCGCGCGCTGGCCGTCCCGGTGCGGACCGGGGCTCGGGACGGGGTTCTGGTCGTCGCGACGAGCACCGATCTGACCGACTCGGCCGAGGACCGCGTCCGCAACATCATGGTCAGCGCGACGGCGCCGATGGTCGCGCTCTCCGGGCTCGCGGCCTGGCTGCTGTCGGGCGCCGCCCTGCGCCCGGTCGACCGCATGCGCCGGCAGACCGCCGCCATCAGCGAGTCGGACAGCTCCGCCGAGCTGGACGTGCCCCCGACCCGCGACGAGATCGCCGCCCTGGCCGCCACGATGAACAACCTGCTGCGCCGGCTGCACGCCGCCCGCGCCCGCGACCGGGCGTTCGTCGCCGACGCCGGGCACGAGCTGCGGACCCCGCTCACCAACCTCAAGGCCGAGCTCGAGCTCGCCGGCCGCCCGGCCCGCACCCGTGACGAGCTCGTCGACGCGGTCGCGGGCGCGGCGGAGGAGACCGAGCGGCTGATCCGGCTCTCCGAGTCACTGCTCACGCTCGCCCGGATGGACAGCGGCATCACCGCCCCGCGGCGGCTGGACGTCGGCGACCTCCTCGAGCGGGCCGCCCGCGCCGCGACCGGCCACGCCGCGACCAGGCAGGTCCGCCTCCACCTGGACGCCGACCCGGCCCTCGCCGTGGACGCGGACCCCGATATGCTCCGCCAGGCGGTCGACAACCTGGTGGCCAACGCCATCCGCCACGCGCCGCCCGGCACCGCCGTGGACGTCCGGGCCGGGCCGGGTGAGGCCGGGAGGACCGTCGTCGTGCGGGTGCGTGACCGCGGCCCGGGGTTCCCCCCGGACTTCCTGCCGCGTGCCTTCGAACGTTTCAGCCGCGCCGACGCCGCGCGCACCCGCGACCACGGCGGCGCCGGCACCAGCGGAAACAGCGGCGGGACGGGCCTCGGGGGCACCGGGCTCGGGCTCGCCATCGCCGCGGCGGTGGCGCGGGCCCACCAGGGGACCGCCACCGCCGCCAACCATCCCGACGGCGGCGCCGTCGTCACGCTCACGCTGCCCGCCGCGGGCGGTTCCCCGCCGGACCGGTAGAACCTGGAGGAGTCCCATGTCCGCGCCGGACGGTGGTGTCGGGAAGCCGGCGGCAACGCCCTGACCAGGCGGCCACAGGCGGACGGCAAAATCGTGGGATGCGCGCCCTCGACCCCGGAGCCGGCCCGAGGGACAAGCGGTGACCCGCGCGCCTGGAGCGCTCTCATCAGCGTCACACGATCCAGCGGCGAAGCTCCCCTTCGTGAGAGGTTGTCCACTGCCATCACCAGCCCGCCCCAGCAGCCCGTCCGCCACCGCCCGCCCCCCGCGCGCCCCGGTGATCGCCCGGCAGCGGGAGCCCCTGCCCGCCGTCCACGACATGCCGCGTGTGCTGGTGGTGGCGGACAAGTTCCCGCCGACGATCGGCGGGATCCAGACGTTCGCCTGCCGGCTGACGGCCGGCCTGCCCCCGGACCGGGCCGTCGTCCTCGCCCCGACCCAGCCCGGTGACGCCGAGTTCGACCGCACCCTCGGCTTTCCGGTGATCCGCACCGAGCACGGCATGATCACCTCGCCGCGTGGCCGGCGGGAGCTGCGGGCCGCCGTCCGGGCGCACGGGTGCGAGGTGGCGTGGTTCCCCACCGCCGCCCCGCTCGGCGTGCTCGCGCCGGTGCTGCGCGAGGCCGGCGTCGAGCGGGTGGTGGCCTCCAGCCACGGGCACGAGGTCGCCTGGTCCCGGCTGCCGTTCGGACGGCTGCTGGTCTCCACCGTCGGCGCGCGGGTCGACGTGCTGACCTACCTCACCGAGTTCACCCGCCGCCGGCTCGCGGCGGTCACCCCGCCGGGGACCGAGCTGGCCCGGCTCACCGGCGGCGTCGACACCGAGCGGTTCCAGCCGGGCGCCGGCGGGGACGAGATCCGCCGGGGCCTGGGCTGGTCGGACGAGCCGGTCGTGATCTGCGTGGCCCGCCTCGTCACCCGCAAGGGCCAGGACACACTCATCCGGGGCTGGCACGACGTCCGACGCCGGCACCCGTACGCGCGGCTGCTGCTCGTGGGCGGCGGGCCCGCCGAGGACCGCCTGCGCCGCCTAGCCGCGCGGACCGGCGTCTCCGACGGTGTGCACTTCGCCGGTCCCGTGCCCGAGGAGCTCCTCCCCGCCTACCTCGACGCGGCGGACGTCTTCGCGATGCCGTCACGCACCCGGCTGTGCGGGCTCGACCTGGAGGGCCTCGGGCTCTCCGCGCTCGAGGGGGCGGCCAGCGGCCTGCCGGTGATCACCGGCGCCCAGGGCGGCGCACCGGACGTCGTCATCCCCGGCCGCACCGGCGTGGCCGTCAACGGGCACGACCGCACGGCCGTGGCCGCCGCCGTCATCGACCTGCTCGACGACCCGCGGCAGGCGGAGCGGATGGGCGCGGCCGGCCGCGCGTGGATGCGGGCGGCGTGGAGCTGGGAGACGCTCAGCCTGCGCCTCGCCGGCATCCTCAGCGGGCAGGCCCCGACCGGCGCCGGCGCCGCCGCCGATGCGGCATGGATCGCGGCAGATGCCGAGGATGGGGCAGATGCCGAGGCCGGGGCCCGGACGGCTGTCGCGGTGGGCGGCGCCCGGGTGGGCATGACGGTGCCGGAGCGCGGCGATGGTCGTTGAGGCGCCGGCCGAGGCCGTAGGGCCCGAGCCCGCGTACGGCCGGCGGCCGCCGGCGGGCTCGGCGAGCCACCGGTGGCGGACGGCCCTCGCCTGCGTCGTCCCGCTGCTCGCGGTGCTCTGGCTGCTCCACAGCTGGTCGACGGTCACGGCGAGCGTCCGCCACCTGACGGCCGCGCACCCGGGCTGGCTCGTCGTCGCGATGCTCGCCGCCCTGCCGACCTGGATCGCGGGAGCCGCCAGCCTGCAGGGGGCGGTCGCCCGGCGGCTGCCCGTCGGGCCGATGCTGGCCGTGCAGGTGGCGGGCAGCGTCGCCAACCACGTGCTGCCCGCCGGCTTCGGCGTCGGGGCGGTGAAGCTGCGCTTCCTCAACCGGCACGGCGTCCCCCTGCGCGAGGCGGTGGCCGCGGTCGGACTCGACGCCACCGCCGGAATGATCACCCATGTCGCGGTCCTGGTCGCGCTGCTCTCCGGCGGGTTCCTGCACATGAGCGGGCCACCTGGTGGGCTGATCGCCACGGTGGCCGCCGTGGTGGCCGGGCTGCTCGCGGTCGGCTGGGCCCTGCCGCCGGTCCGGCGGGCGTGCCGGCGCGGCTGGACGCACGTGACGGCCCAGGCCCGGATGCTGGCGGAGATCCTGCGGGTGCCGAGCCGGGCGGTGATGCTCTGGGGCGGCTCCACCGCGATCCCGCTCCTGCACGCGGCGACCCTGCTGTTCGTGGTGCGGGCGCTGCATCTCCCGCTGGCCGCCGGCGCGGTGTTCGCCATCTACTACCTGGCCAGCAGCGCGTCCGCGCTCATCCCGTCGCCGGGTGGTTTCGGCTCGCTGGACGCGGCGCTGACCGCGGCGATCGTCGCGGCGGGGCAGTCACCCACCTCCGCCCTCGCCGCCGTCCTCGGGTACCGGCTGATCACGGTGTGGATCCCGCTCGCGCCCTCGGCCTGCGTCATGGCGGCGCTGGTACGGCGGGGTCACCTCTGACCAGGGAACCCGCGTGTTGGATACAGGTCAATTCTTGCCGAAGGAGGACGCGGTGAAGGTGGGTTTCGTCGGGCTGGGAAGCATGGGGCTGCCGATGGCGCAGCGGATCCAGGCCGAGGGCCACGATCTCACCCTGTACGCCCGGCGGGCGGCCTCGCTGGAGCCGTTCGCGGGCACCGGCGTGACCGTCGCGGCGACGCCGGCGGAGATGGATCCGGGGCTCGACGCGGTCGGGATCTGCGTCTTCGACGCGGACGGCGTCCAGGAGGTCGTGTTCGGCCCACACGGCCTCGTCCGCACCCTGCGGCCCGGTGCCGTCGTGCTCGTGCACAGCACCGTCTCCCCCACGCAGATCCGGGAGATCGCCGCGCGGGCGGCGGAGCACGGTCTGCGCGTCCTCGACGCGCCGGTGAGCGGCGGTGCCCCCCGGGCACTGGACGGCAAGTTGACGATCATGATCGGCGGGGACACCGAGGCGGTCGCCGCGGCGCGCGAGCTGCTGTCGACGCTGTCCGACCACGTCGTCCACCTCGGCCCGGTCGGGGCCGGCTCGCACGCGAAACTCATCAACAACACGCTGTTCGCCGCGCAGATCGCGCTCACGGACGCCGCGATGGCGGCCGGCGGATCCCTGGGCGTCGACCCCGAGGGCCTCGCGGCGATCCTGACGACCAGCAGCTCGGCGTGCGTCGCCTCCGGGTTGCGCCTGCGCGCCGGCTCCCTGGCCGCCATCGCCGCGACACCGGCCGGCCCGACACTCGCCAAGGACGTCACGCTGATGGCGGGCGCGCTCGACGACGCGGCCGGCGACGTGCCCGGGGACGTCCCCGGGCACGAGCTCATCGACGTGGCGCGGCGGTTCGTCGCCGCGATACAGGAGACCGGAGGCGCACGATGACCACAGCTCTGACAGCCGGGTACGGGGCCGTGGGGCACGGTGTCGAGGTCCCGTTCGGTGCGCTCAGCCGCCGTTGAAGGGAGCGCGGCCGCGTTCGAGCCCGGCCTCTCGCCCGCGCCGTGGTAATCCGGGTGCTCAACGGGTGACGGGGCGCGGGAGGGGGCCTTCCACCCGGTCCCGGCCGCCGCGCTTGGCCCGGTAGAGCTCGACGTCGGCGCGTTCGACGAACGCCGCCACCTCGTCGCCCGGGGCGGGAATGGTCGCCGCGACCCCGATGCTCACGGTGACGATCCGGTGGATCACCAGCGGATGCGGCTCGGCCAGCTCGACGACCGCACGGCGCAGGTGCCGGGCCAGCTCGACGGCGGTCTCCGGGCCGGTGTCGGGCATGACGACGGCGAACTCCTCCCCGCCGAACCGCGCCGCCGTATGGGTGGTCCGCAGGCTCGCGGCCAGGCCGGTGAGCGAGTCGGTACGCGAGAGCTGCTTCAGCCGCCGGTTGGCGGCGGCGAGCTGCTGGGTGCGCTCGGCGACCTTGCGCTCCAGCGAGGCGTACACCAGGGCGTTGTCGAGCGAGACGGCCAGCTGCCGGGCGATAAGCATGATCCCTTCGAGGCGTTCGGTGGCGAACGCACCGCGGATCATCCGGTTCTCCAGCAGCAGCATCGCCCGCAGCCTGCCCCGGATCATGAGGGGGACGGCCAGCAGGGAGCAGCGGTCGATGTCGGTGAAGTAAGGGTCGCGGCAGAACCGGTCGTCGCGGATCGAGTCGGCGACGACGACCGGCTCCCGGGTGCGTTCGGCGTAGCGGACGACCGAGGCCGGCAGCAGGCGCCGCCGGGCGGCCTCGGGCAGCGGCACGGAGCCGCCGTTCCCGACCGGCACCAGCCAACCCTGATCCTGCTGGTCACGGAGCAGCAGGTGGACGCCGGTCGCGCCGGCCATCTCCGACAGGATGCCCGCGACCCTGGCCCGCAGCCCGCCGACGTTGGTCTCGGAGCTGAGCGTGCGCGACGCCGCGACGATGCCGAGCAGATCGATGGTCCCGGTCGTCAGGACGGCGCGCCGCCCGGCCGGTGAGTCCGCGGCCGACGCGTTCGCCGGCACCGGCGCCGGGCGGGCGACGTCGGCGGCCGGACCCGCCACGTCGGACCCGGTGAGTCCGCCGGGCCCGGTGAGTCCGCCGGGCCCGGTGAGTCCGCCGGGCCCGGTGATGCTCTCAGGCCTGACGAGTCCACCGGGCCCGGTGAGTCCGCCGGGCCCGGTGATGCTCTCAGGCCTGACGAGTCCACCGGGCCCGGTGAGCTCGACAGGCCCGGCGGGCAGCGCCGGGTGGGCCCAGTCAAGCTGGGCGACCTTCGCCGTCGCGCCCCAGGCGAGGTAGTGGCGGCGGGCGGCGGCGAGCAGCACGTGGCCGGCCTCCTCCAGCCCGTGCGCCAGGTAGAACCGCGCCGCGCGCTCCAGGATCAGCGCCTGGTGCCACGGCCGGGCCCGGGTGGCGGCCTCCCGCTGCGCCACGTCGTACGCGTAAGCCGCCTCGCGGAACTCCCCGGCCGCCCAGGCCCGCTCCGCCTCCACCAGGCGCAGCAGGTGCAGGTAGTTGGACGGCGCGTCGGCCGCGCGCGCCGCCAGCCAGTCGATCGACTCGTCCAGCTCGGCCAGCACGGCGGCACGCCGGGACGGCACCGCGGCCCGGGCCTGGCCGGCCAGCGCCAGCGAGCGCAGCAGCCGCGCCAGCGCCGTCGAGTAGTGCGCCTGGACGGCCGGCAGCACCGCCATCGCCCCCGCGGTGTGCCGGGCCAGCTCCACCGGGTGGTCGAGGATGGCCGCGGCGACCGCCCGGGTGATGTGCAGTTGGGCGGCGGCCAGCGGGTTGGCGGCCAGCAGCTCCGCGCCCAGCCGGCCCAGGTCGGACGTCCCGTCGGCCGCCGGGGGCCGGCCGCGCCGCGGAGCACGTCCGTCAGGTGGCGGTACATGCGGAACGTCTCCTCGGCGTGGCCGTTGCCGGTGCACGCGGCGAACGCCAGCGCCTCGTCGACCTCGGCGGCGACGACGTCGAGGGACGGCGCGCAGTCGAACAGGCCGTACACCAGCGCGTAGTGGGTCCAGCACGCGTTCTGCAGGTCGCCGCTGCGGATCAGGCCCTCCAGGGCGCGGCGCGGCGCGCCCACGTTCTCCTCGAGCGGGTCGAACCAGTGACCGGCGCCGAGCACATACAGGAAACGCACCTGCCACAGCGCGGGTTCGTAGCCGCGGGCCCGCCGCAGGTCGTCGGCCGTCGTGGTCCGCTCGAGCCACTGATCGAGCGTGTCCAGGCCGCGGTCGATCTCCCCGTCGAGGTCGTCCCGCTCCGGGATGGCGAGGCCGAGCCACCGCAGCTGCTGGTAACCCAGACTCAGCGCCGCCCCCGCCCGGCCCCGGTTGGTGAGGCTGCTGACCTGGACCAGGGTCGCGGCCGTGCGCCACGCCGGATCGGCGCACAGCCGGCCGAGGGTCCCGTACTCCTCGTCGGCGTCCTCCATACAGGGCGGCGTGCCGGCCGGTGTGCACCTCGATCAGCTGGTCGGTGTCCGCCGGGTCGGTGAACGCCACCGCGGCGGCCAGCAGCCGCTCCGCCAGCGGGTAGTTGCTCAGCAGCGTGGCCTCGTCGGCGGCACGCCGCAGCAGGTCGGCGGTCAACCGCCGCTCCGCGGGCAGGCGCACCTCGTCGAGCACCGGCAGGTACTGCGCGGCCGCGACGGCGAGATACTCGGGCCGGCCGGCGAGCCGCCGCTCAAGCTCCCACGCCGCCTGCCCGGTCGCGGCCGCCAGGAGCTCGAAGTCCACCTGGCCGGCCAGGCACGCGGCCGCCGCCAGTGCCTCCCGGGCGGGCGGGGCCAGCGCCGCCACCCGGGCGCGCAGCAGCTCGATCACGTCCGCCCGGGCGAGCCGGGCGCGCAGCGTCTCCGGCGCCCACCGCCAGCGGCCGGCCACCCGGGTCAGCAGGCCGTCGTGGCGCAGCGAGTTGACCAGCTCGACGGTGTCGTACGGATTGCCCCCGGTGGCCGGCGCGATCAGCCGCGCGAGCTGCCGGCCGCGCTCCGGAGGCAGCCGCAGCAGGTCGGTCACCATGGCGGCCTGGTCGGGCGGGGGCAGGTTCCGCAGCCGCAGGTGGCGCGGCCCGGCCGGCTGGCGCCGCCAGCGCGCGAGCATCGGCGCCATCGGGTGCGTGGCGTCGACCTCGTCGTCCCGGTAGGCGCCGACGACCAGCAGCCCCTCGTGGTCCTTCTCTCCGCCGAGGATCAGGTCGAGCACGCCGAGCGGGGTCCGACCGGCCCACTGCAGGTCGTCGACGAAGATCACCAGCGGACGTTCCCGGGACGCGACGGCGCGCAGCGTCTCGGCGGCGCCGCGCTGCGCACGTACCTGCGCGGTCATCGGGTCGCCCGCCTTCGGCGGGATCCGCAGCAGCACGGCCAGCTCGGGCACCACAGCGGCGGCCATGCCGGCTCCGGGGCCCAGCCCGCCCAGGAGCCGCTCCCGGACCTCGTCCAGGGAGCCCTCCGGCTCGGCCAGCAGCAGCCGGCCCAGCGCCCGCAGCGCCTGGCGGACCCCGTCGTACTCCTGGTCCCGCCGGTACTGGTCGAACTTGCCCGTCACGAACCAGCCGCCGGCACCGGCCACGATCGACCGCAGCTCGTTCACCAGGGACGTCTTCCCCACCCCGGGCGCCCCGGCGACGAGAATCCCGCGGCAGCGGCCCGCCACCGCGTCGGTGAACGCCGCGCGGAGCTCGCCGGTCTCCCGCTCCCGGCCGGCCAGCCGGGACGGCGTCAGCGGCCGCTCCGGAAGATCGTGCTCGCCGGGCCGCACGCACGCGCCGCGGTGCACCAGGACGAGGTCGAGGGCCAGGCCCTCGGCACTCTGGTAGCGGTCGTCCGGCTCCTTCTCCAGCAGGTGCATGACGACGTCCGACAGCCCGGCCGGCAGTGCCGGGTTCACCACCGACGGCGCCACGGGCACCCGGGTGAGATGGTCGTGGATGATCCGCAGCGGGTCACCCGAGCCGAACGGCGGCGCGCCGGTCGCCAGCTCGTACAGGGTGGCGCCGACGGCGTACAGGTCGGCCCGCTGGTCGACGGGGCTCCCCGTCCAGCCGGTCTGCTCCGGCGCGAGGTAGGGCACCGTCCCGACGATCTCGTTGTGATGGGCGAACCCGGGCTGGATCTCGGTGGCGGTCGTCGCGAGCGCGAAGTCGATCAGGTACGGCCGGTTCCCGGCCCGGTTCACCACGATGTTCGCCGGGCTGATGTCCCGGTGCAGCACACCGCGCCCGTGCATCCCCGCCACCGCCCGGGCGAGCGCCCCGGCCAGGTCGACCAGCTCGGCCGGGTCCATGGGCGTGGCCCGCCGGGACAGGTCCGCGCCGCCGACGTCGGCCAGCAGGAGGCCGCCGGCGTCGGCCAGCGGGACGCCGCCCCTGTCGGCCAGAAGGGCGGAGCCCGCGCCGTCGAGCTCGGCGCCCACCAGGTGTGCGACCCCCTCGACCCCGGCCAGCCGCTCGAGGATGTCGACCTCGTGGCGCAGCCGCCACCGGGCGCCCGGACCCAGCGGTTCCTTGCGGATCACGCTCCCGGCCGGGAGCAGCAGCCTCGTCACCCTGGTCCGGGCCGTCTCGTGCAACAGCTCCGTCCGCACCATCGCCGGCGGGTCCCGGCTCGGTGGCGTCTGCTGGGATCCCATCCGCAAACCCCCACACCGAGCAGCGTGCTGCCCACTCGTCCAGTCTGCCCCCGATCACGGGGTCACCAACGGGACGGTCGCTGGCGGGTCCCGGCGGCTCCCGACACCGCCGGGACAGTCCTGGGCGCGGTTGCTTTCAGGGCTCGCGAAGGCTATAAGTGGGTTAGCACTCGACAGGGTTGAGTGCCAACCTCTGGCGCGACGGGTGCCCGGGCCGACGGCCCGATCATCATGTTCGTTTGGGCCCCGCCGGCGGCAGGCACTCCTCCGCATGGCTCAAGCCCAGGAGGAAACACTCCAATATGCCGAAGATCATTGCCTTCGATGAA